>NZ_JAFCXH010000001.1:538006-603380 GCF_049898225.1 Pseudomonas sp. DSP3-2-3
TCACGGCGGTAACAGGGGTTCGAGTCCCCTAGGGGACGCCATTGCGGGAATAGCTCAGTTGGTAGAGCACGACCTTGCCAAGGTCGGGGTCGCGAGTTCGAGTCTCGTTTCCCGCTCCATATTTACGAAAACGCCGCTCAATAGAGCGGCGTTTTTGTGTGTGCGTTTTATGGCTCCGGGAACCGATTCATTCGCGACGAAGCCGGTGCATCCTAGGCATGTCCTGCGCCTCGGGCACCGCCTTCCCGGATAAATCCGGTCCCACCTCGGTTTTATTTAGTCAGTGATGTGTTGTTTGACCCAGCCGTGCGTCAGGTCAGTCGTCGCTCACATCCCGCATCAACAATCCAAACCGCAAATCCACCGCTTCCGGGATCGGTATGTACACCGTATGCCCGTCTCCAGGCGCCACGCCGATCGCTTCGCCCTGGGTGTTCTGTAAATACTCCAGGTCGAAGTGGAAGTTGCCAGCCGGCGTCATCAGTTCCAGGTTGTCGTCCAGATTGAAGCGGTTCTTGACCTTCACTTCGGCCAGCCCGTTACGCCGCTCGCCGGTGAGTTCGCCGACAAACTGCTGCCGCTCTGATACCGAACTGCCATTTTGATAGTTCTGATACTCGTCATGCACGTGCCGCCGCAAAAAGCCTTCGGTGTAGCCGCGCTGGGCGAGGGATTCCAGATCCGTCATCAGGCTGCGGTCGAACGCGCGACCGGCCACCGCATCGTCGATGGCGCGGCGGTACACCTGAGTGGTCCGCGCACAATAGAAGTGGGATTTGGTCCGGCCTTCGATTTTCAGCGAGTGCACGCCCATTTGCGTCAGGCGCTCCACATGCTGCACGGCGCGCAGGTCTTTGGAGTTCATGATGTAAGTGCCGTGCTCGTCCTCGAACGCCGGCATCAGTTCGCCCGGTCGATTGGATTCCTGCAGCAGAAACACCTGATCGGTCGGCGCACCTTCGCCGAGGGTCGGTTGGGGCTGGAAAGTCTGCACAATGTCGCCGAGCTGATTTTCCGTGGCTTGCTCCGCCGAATACTTCCAGCGACAAGCATTGGTGCAGCTGCCCTGATTGGCGTCGCGCTTGTTGATATAGCCCGACAGCAGGCAGCGACCGGAATAGGCCATGCACAACGCGCCGTGGACGAACACTTCGAGCTCCATGGCGGGCACTTGCTGGCGGATTTCGGCGATTTCTTCCAGGGATAGCTCGCGGGACAGAATGATCCGGCTCAAGCCTTGCTGCTGCCAGAACTCGACACTGGCCCAATTCACCGTATTGGCCTGCACCGACAGGTGGATCGGCATCTGCGGGAAATGGCGGCGCACCAGCATGATCAGGCCAGGATCGGACATGATCAGCGCGTCCGGGCCCATGGCAATCACCGGCTCCAGATCCTTGAGAAAGGTTTTGAGCTTGGCGTTGTGCGGCGCGATGTTGACCACCACGTAGAATCGCTTGCCCTGAGCCTGGGCTTCGTTGATACCCACGGCCAGATTGGCATGATCGAATTCGTTATTGCGCACGCGCAAGCTGTAGCGCGGCTGGCCGGCGTAGACCGCATCGGCGCCGTAGGCGAAGGCATAACGCATGTTTTTCAGGGTGCCGGCGGGGGCGAGCAGTTCGGGAGTAGGCAGAGGCATGGGAAAGGTCGGTCGCAAAACCGCCGAGGATAATCAGCTTGCCCACAGGCTTCATTGATCTGCGTCTATGCGGGTTGAGCATCGGCGCCAACCACACTGCAAATCCCCCGGCAAATGCACTTATATATAGCCGCGCATGTTGGATATGCACCAAGCGGAGGCGAGCCAATCCCTGCGCGAGGCGTCAGCTGCCGTCCTGATCACGCTGGTGATAACCGATGAAATCGTGCCCGAAGACTTTAAACCCGCACCTGCCAGCGGGGTCATCGAGCCAGGCTGATTGTTCGAGAGTACAAGCTGGCACACATTCTGCTTATCACTTATCAGGTCCACCGCATACGCAGTCGAGTGGACAGCCCCGTCGGTCAACGAAGATCGAGCAGCCAGCAGGCCGTGGGCAAGATGGGTGAATCGGGCACAGAGGCCGGATCGACACCACAAATGAACAGGCAAAGGCGCCTGGAACCGCAAGGTTTCAGGCGTTTTTTTTGCTTTTTTATCCGTGATTGGCTTTGGCTGGGTGCTATCTATGAACTCCAATATTGCTCCTTTGGACTCGCTGCAAACCTTGATCGTGATCGGTAACGGCATGGTTGGACATCATTGTGTCGAACAGTTGATCGCCGGTGGCGCCCTGAACCACTACCAACTGCATGTTTTCGGTGAAGAGCAGATGCGGGCCTACGACCGGGTGCATTTGTCCGAGTATTTCTCCGGGCGTGATGCCGAGTCGCTGGCGCTTTCCGATATCTCGCTGTATCAAACGCCGGGCGTCACCCTGCATCTCGGCACGCAAGTGCTGGAGATTGATCGCGACGGCCAGCAGGTGATCACGGCGACTGGCAGTGTCCATTACGACAAGCTGGTCCTGGCCACCGGTTCCTATCCGTTCGTGCCGCCGATTGAAGGCGCGCACGGCGATTCGCGTCTGGTCTACCGCACCCTGGAAGATCTGGACGCCATCCGCGCCGCAGCCACCAACGCGATCCGCGGCGTAGTGGTCGGCGGCGGTTTGTTGGGTCTGGAAGCTGCCAACGCGCTGAAAAGCCTCGGGCTGGAAGCCCATGTCGTGGAATTTGCGCCGCGCCTGATGCCGGTGCAACTGGACGAGCAGGGCGGTATCGCCCTCAAGGACCGGATCGAGAAACTCGGCGTCGGCGTGCATTTGTCTCGCGGCACGCAGTCGATCACGGCCGGCGAGGAGTACCGCTACCGGATGAACTTCGGCAACGATGAATTCCTCGAAACCGACCTGATTGTGTTCTCCGCGGGCATTCGCGCCCAGGATGCGCTGGCTCGCCAGTCCGGCCTGGAGATCGGCCCGCGCGGTGGCGTGGTCATCGACAGCCAGTGCCAGAGCAGCGACCCGCATATCTACGCGATTGGTGAGTGCGCGGCGTGGAATGGCAGCATCTTCGGTCTGGTGGCACCCGGTTACCAAATGGCCCGTGGTGTTGCCCAACTGCTGTGTGGCAGCGAAGGCGAGCCGTTCATGGGCGCCGACATGTCCACCAAACTCAAGCTGCTCGGCGTGGACGTCGGCTCCATCGGCGATGCCCATGGTCATACGCCCGGTTCGCGCAGCTATCAATTCATCGACCAGACCACCGCCAGCTATCGACGCCTGGTAGTGGATGCCAGCGGCAAGCACGTTATCGGTGCGGTGCTGGTGGGCGATAACAGTTATTACGACACTCTGCTGCAATACATGCAGAACAACATCGTTCTGCCTAAAGAACCGGCCAGCCTGATTTTGCCTTCCTCCGCAGGTGCGCCAACCCTGGGCCCGGCAGCGCTGCCGGAAACCGCGACCATCTGCTCCTGCCACAACGTCACCAAGGGCGCGATCTGTTCGGCCATCGACGGCGGCTGTACCGATCTGGGCGTGCTCAAGGCGCAGTGCAAGGCGGCCACCGGTTGCGGTGGTTGCGCGGCCTTGGTCAAGACGGTGTTTGAGCATGAGCTGATCGCCCGTGGCGTCAGTGTCGACAAGAGTCTCTGCGAACACTTCGCCTACACCCGCCAGGAGCTTTACGCGCTGGTTCGGGTCGAGGGTGTGTTGACCTTCGAAGAATTGCTCGCCAAGCACGGCCACGGCCATACCGGCTGCGACATCTGCAAGCCTGCGGTGGGTTCGATTCTCGCCTCTTGCTGGAACCAGCCGATCATGGACGCTTCCCTGGTGCCGCTGCAGGACACCAACGATACGTTCATGGCCAACATGCAGAAAAACGGTACTTATTCCGTCGTGCCGCGTATCGCTGGTGGGGAGATCACCGCCGACAAGCTGATCGCCATCGGTGTGGTCGCCAAGAAATACGATTTGTACACCAAGATCACTGGCGGCCAGCGTATCGACCTGTTCGGCGCCCAGCTGCATGAGTTGCCGGACATCTGGTCCGAGCTGATCGCCGCCGGTTTTGAAACCGGGCATGCGTACGGCAAGTCGACCCGCACGGTGAAGTCCTGTGTCGGTAGCACCTGGTGCCGTTACGGCGTTCAGGACAGCGTGAAAATGGCCTTGCTCATCGAGGATCGTTACAAAGGACTGCGTTCGCCGCACAAACTCAAATTCGCGGTTTCCGGTTGCACCCGCGAGTGCGCCGAGGCACAGAGCAAGGATGTCGGCGTAATTGCCACCGAGAAAGGCTGGAATTTGTACATCTCCGGCAACGGCGGCATGCGTCCGCGTCATGCGGAACTGTTTGCCACGGACCTGGACGACGATACCCTGATCCGCTACATCGACCGTTTCCTGATGTTCTACATCCGCACGGCCGACAAGTTGCAGCGCACTTCGGTCTGGCGTGAAAGCCTGGAAGGCGGCCTGGATTACCTCAAGGACGTGATCATCCACGATAGCCTCGGCCTCGGTGCCGAGCTGGAATCGCAGATGCAACTGGTGGTCGACCGCTACGAGTGCGAGTGGGCCAACACCCTTAACAGCCCGGAAAAACTCAAGCGCTTCCGCACCTTCGTCAACGATAAGCGCGGCGATCCGGACATCCATTTCGTCAAGGAACGCGGCCAGCGCCGCCCGGCAACAGCCGCCGAACTCAACCTGATCCCAGTCACCGAGGAGGCACTCTCATGAGCCAGACAAATACCCACGCATGGCGCCCGGTGTGCAGCAAGCAAGACCTGGTGCGCAACTCCGGAGTGGTGGTGTGGCTGGATGGCGAGCAAGTCGCACTGTTCTACCTGCCGGACGCCGAGGGCAAAAACCTCTACGCCGTCGATAATTGCGACCCGCAATCGGGCGTCAACGTCATAGGTCGCGGGTTGATCGGCAACATCAAGGGCGAGCTGGTCATCGCTTCGCCGCTGTATAAGCAGCATTTCCGCCTGCACGACGGCGGCTGTCTGGAATACCCGGAACAACGCTTGCGGGTCTGGCCGGTGCGCTTGAGTGGGCAGAATGTTGAGATCGCGGTTGCGTGATGGGCGATGTTGGAGCGAACTTGGTGGGAGCGAGCTTGCTCGCGAAAAGGCTTACCTGACACCTCGCCTCGCCAACAAGTTGGCTCCTGCACAATCAATAGTTTTTTGCATATAAACCTAGAATAAAAATGAATTTAGGGAATAACGCGGCAGCTGCTATGGTTTGCCGCGTGGCCCAAGCCTGACTTCAGCGCTGGGCCGATTCTCGGCTACCGTACGCACGGATCCGGACTTCATTCCTATGATCCGGCTCTGCATGAGCCTGTGGAGAGCCGTTTGTCCCTCACGCTCAAACTTCGAAAGAACAGCACTTTGCTCGCTCTGGCCCTGGCCATGACCACCTCGCTGGCGGTTCAGGCCAGTGACCTGATTGTCGGCGACCAAAGCTACAGCGCCCGCACCGTGATGGAAGCGGCCGGCGTGCTCAAGGACTTACCCTACACGCTGGAATGGAAACAATTCACCGCCGGTTCGCCAGTGGCCGAGGCGTTGAACGTGGGCAGCCTGGACGTCGGCCTGCTGGGCGATGCACCGGCGTTGTTCATGGGCGCGCTGGGTGCGCCGATCAAAGTGATCGGTGTGTCCCGGCAAAACCTTGATGGCGTGGCAATCGTCGTGGCCAAGGATTCCCCGATCAAGACTGTCGCCGATCTGGCCGGCAAGAAAGTCGCGATCTGGAAAGGCTCGTTCAGCCAGCAATTGATGCTCACCGCGCTGGACCGCGCGGGCGTGCCACGTGATGCCGTGGACTACCGCTACCTCAGCGCGCTGGATTCTTCCCATGCTCTGGATGGCGGCTCAGTGGACGCCATCGCCACGTGGGATCCTTACGTCACGCAACAGGAACGCCAGGGCGCGCGGGTCATTGCCACTGCCAAAGGCCTGATTCCGGCCCAGAGTTTCATCGTCGCCAACGAACGGGCGATCAAAGACAAGCGCGCCCAGATCAGTGATTTCCTCCAACGCCTGCAGGCGGCCCGCGCGTGGTCGGTGAGCAGCGCGCAAAACACCGACACTTACGCCAATGCCTGGTCAGCCTTGACCAAGGCGGATGCCGAAGTTGCCCGGCGCTGGTTTGAACGCTCGCAGATCGTGGTGGTGCCGATCACGGCGCAGGTCATTGCCGAAGCGCAACAGACCATCGATTTTTTCAACGGCGCGGGGCTGACTAAATCCTATCCGGCAGGCAATGTGTTCGACGACTCGTTCAACGCGGCCTTGAAGAGCCAAGCCAAGGCTCAGGTCTCACGTTGATTGACCAAGCGTTCACTGTCTTCAGGAGACCTGCGCCATGAGTTTTACCTCGCTGCATTGGGGCGCGTATCGCCCGCAGGTCGTTGACGGCAAGCTTGAGGCATTGCTGCCGGTCGAGTGGGACCGCGACCCTTCGCCGATCGGTGATTCGGTCGCCGAGGCGCTGACCTCGCCGACCCGCATCATGCGTCCCGCAGTGCGCCGCAGCTTTCTCGACGGATCAGGCGGCAGCCCTGAGTTGCGTGGCCTGGAGCCGTTTGTCGAAGTCAGCTGGGAAGTGGCCCTGGATCTGGTAGCCAGCGAGCTGCAACGGGTCAAGTCCGCCCACGGCAATCAGGCGATTTTCGGCGGTAGTTACGGTTGGGGCAGTGCCGGGCGCTTTCACCATGCGCAAAGCCAACTGCATCGCTTCCTCAATGGCTTTGGCGGTTACGTCGCCAGCGTCGACAGCTACAGCCTGGGCGCTGGACGGGTGCTGATGCCGCACATCGTCGGCAACATGGATTGGCTGCTGGCCGCCCATACCTCGTGGAAGAATCTGGCGCAGCATTGCGAACTGTTCGTTGCCTTTGGTGGCCTGCCGGCGAAAAACGCCCAGACCAGTCCCGGTGGCGCCAGTGATCACCTGCTCGCCAGCGCCCTGGATGACATGTCCGAAGCCGGCGTGCAGTTCGTCAACGTCAGCCCGCTGCGCGACGACCTGCAAGGCCCGCAACAGGTTGAATGGTTGCCCGTTCGCCCCGGCAGCGATACGGCATTGATGATGGCGTTGTCCTACGTACTGATCAGCGAAGGCCTGCATGATGAGGCGTTTGTTCAGCACTACACCGTCGGCTACGAACGTTTCCGCGATTATCTGCTGGGTGTGATTGACGGCCAGCCGAAAACGCCGGAGTGGGCCGAAGCGCTGACCGATATTCCTGCCGGGCAGATCACCGAACTGGCGCGGCGCATGGCCAGCAAACGCACCATGATCAACATCGCCTATTCATTGCAGCGCTCGGTCCACGGCGAGCAGCCGTTCTGGATGACCGTGACCCTGGCCGCCTTGCTTGGGCAGATTGGTTTGCCGGGCGGTGGTTTCGGGCTGGGTTACGGCTGCATGAACAACACCGGCAGCGGCCGCAAGGCGTTTTCCGGGCCGCGATTTTCCCAAGGGGCGAATCCGGTCAAGGATTTCATTCCGGTGGCCCGGGTCGTCGACATGCTGCTCAACCCTGGTGCGGCGTTCGACTACAACGGCCAGCAGCGGCAGTACCCGGATATTCGTCTGGTGTATTGGGCCGGCGGCAATATTTTTCACCACCATCAGGACCTCAACCGTCTGCTGCACGCCTGGCAAAAGCCGGAAACCATTGTCGTCCACGAACAGTTCTGGACCGCTCAGGCCAAGTACGCCGATATCGTATTGCCAGCCACCACGGCGCTGGAGCGCAACGATATTGGCAGTTCGGCATCGGATCGCTTCATGATCGCCATGCAGCAGGCCATCGAGCCTGTAGGCGAGTCCCGTGACGATTATTCGATTCTTGCCGAAGTGGCGCAGCGGCTTGGCTTTGCCGACACGTTCACCGAAGGCCGCGATGCGGCCGGCTGGCTGCGCTTTATCTATGAAGAGTCTCGGGGCAGAGCGCAGGATTTCGGCGTTGAGTTGCCCGATTATGATCAGTTCTGGCGTGATGGGCTGTTCGAGGTTGCCTATCCCGAAACCGATACGGTGTTGCTCAAACCTTTCCGCGATGATCCCGCAGCCAACCCGCTGCCAACGCCGTCCGGCAAGATCGAGATTTACTCAGAGCGCATCGCCGGTTTCGACTACGCCGATTGCCCCGGCCATCCGGTGTGGCTGGGTCAAGCAGAGCGGTCCTTTCCTTTGCATCTGTTGTCCAATCAGCCCAAGACCCGCTTGCACAGCCAATACGATCATGGCGCGTACAGCCGCGCTTCGAAAATCCAGCAGCGCGAGCCACTGACCCTGAACCGCGACGACGCTTTGGCGCGGGGCATTGCTGATGGGGATGTGGTCAAGGTCTTCAACGAGCGTGGGGCGTTTCTCGCGGGGGTGATCGTTTCGGAAGACATCCGGCCTGGCGTGGTGCAGATCGCCACGGGTGCCTGGTTCGATCCGTTGGTGCATGGTCAGCTCAACAGCCTTGAGAAGCACGGCAACCCCAATGTGGTGACCACTGATATCGGCTCATCGTGCCTGTCCCAAGGCTGCTCGGCGCAAACTGCGTCGGTGGAGGTGGTGAAGTGGAACGAGGCGTTGCCGCCGATTACGGCGTTTGAGCCGCCGGTGATGGTTTAACCACAACATCTGTTGGAGATTCTATGTCTGAGGGCAACCGCCAGGCGCCGCAGATGTATTGTCTGAACCGACGCCTTCCCGGCTAAAGCCGGTCCCACTAGATCGCGCTGGTTTTGTGGGACCGGATTTATCCGGGAAGACGGATCGCCTGAAATGACCCTTCGCGGGCAAGCCTCGCTCCCACGAGTCTAAGAGTCGCGTTTAGCCCGCTGCGCAAACACCGCCTTGCCCACGCCAATCAAGGTCACGTCATTTTGCGGGGTATGAATCCTCGCGCAGAGCACGTTGCGCAGGTGGCGTTGTAGGGGATTGCTGCGCGACAGGCCGGGATTGCCGGACGCTTCGATGGCCAGTTCCACGGCGCGGATGGCGTTGGTGGTGACCAGGTATTTGATCTGCGCGGCATGCGCGGCCGGGGTCAGGCCTTGGGCGGCGGAGTGCAGCAGGTTGTGATTGTTGAACAGCAGGGTGTCAATCTGGCCGACCACTTCCTGAAAGCGTGGCAAGGTCGAAAGCGCCGCCCCAAGATTGGACGGCTTGCGTTGTTCCAGCCATTGCACGAACCATTCCCGTGCCGAACGGGCGACGCCGTCGTAGACCGACGACAGCAACACCGACATCCACAGCATGCCCGACGGGTCTAGCTCCGCCTGCGGCGCGCTCCATGGGCTGACGCTGACTGCATGTTCCAGCGGCACCAGCACGTCTTCGAAAATCACTTCATGGCTACAGGTGGCGCGCATGCCCAGGTGATCCCAGTCCTCGACAATGCGAATCCCCGGCGTGTCCTTGTGCACCAGCCACGCGCCCACCAGCGGGTCCGGATCGTCACTGCGCGCCCAGACATTGAACCAGGTCAGACCGTAGCTGCCGGTGGAGTAAATCTTGCTGCCGCTGATCCGCCAGCCTTCAGCGGTGCGTCGCGCCGTGGTCGCAGGCAGACCGCCACGGGCCGGCGTACCGAGGTCGGGTTCGACCCGCAGCGAATTGATCAACGCGCCTTCCTGCACCGCTTGCTGCGCGATTTGCAGGCGTAGATGTGCGGGCCAGCTTTTACTGTCTTGCAGGCGCGCGTGCTGGATGTATTGCATGACCAGAATCAGCGCGGTAGAAGGCTCGCCCTGGGCCACGGCGCTGATGGTTTGTTGCGCTTGCAGCAAGTCGGCACCGCCGCCGCCCAGCTCGGTGGGGACGGTCAGGCCCAGCAGGCCGTGCTCGTGCAACAGGCGGAAATTGGCGTGGGGGAACTCCCCGCTGGCGTCATAGCGCTCGGCTGATTCTGCCAGTAGCGCGGTGATGGTCGTCAGTCTGGCGGCGAACGCCTCGGCGGACTCGATACCACCGGGACGCACGACAACGGGGCGAAGGGGAGATGCGGTCATCTAGGTTTATCCTTTTTTACAATCTGTTGGAGCGTGGCTTGCCCGCGAAATCGTTGGATCTGATTCGCAATATGCAGCGGTTTTACCAACCCCTTCGCGGGCAAGTCTCGCTCCAACAGTCCGATAATGTCAGGCCAGCTCTGGCTGTTGCTGATCAACCGACTCTTGCTGTTGTGCATTACGATTGACCGGCACTTGCAGGCCGAAATGCTCGCGCAACGTCGAACCACTGTAGTCGCTGCGGAACAAGCCTCTTTTCTGCAAGACCGGGACCACCAGCTCGGTAAAGTACTTCAAGCCATCGGGCAGCAGCGAATTGATGATGAAACCATCGGCCGCGTCTTGTTCAAACCAGGTCTGGATCGCGTCAGCCACCTGATTCGGGGTGCCGACGAATTCACGTCGTGGCCGGGAGAAGTGCAGCGCGACTTCACGCAGGGTCAAACCTTCATCTTTGGCCAGTTGTTTGATCCGGTCCGAGCCGCCTTTCTGGCTGTTGGAACCCAGGTCACCCAGTTCAGGGAAGGGCGCGTCCAGCGGGTATTGGCTGAAGTCGTGGTCGTTGAACGGGCGACCCAGCGCAACAATGGCGTCTTCGATGCTCACCAGCTCCACGGCTTGCTGGTAGCGGCTTTCCACTTCCGCGTCATCGCGGCCGACGATAGGGCGGATGCCTGGCAAAATCGACAAGTCCGACGGGTCGCGACCAAAGCCCACAGCGCGTTTCTTCAAGTCCTGATAGTAGGCCTGGCTTTCTTCCAGCGTCTCGGCATGGACAAAGATTGCGTCAGAATACTCGGCGGCGAAGTTGCGGCCGTCTTCAGAGGTGCCCGCCTGAAAAATCAGTGGATGGCCTTGCTTCGAGCGGGAAATGTTCAGCGGTCCCTTGACCGAAAAGAACTCGCCCTGGTGATTCAACGCGTGCAGCTTGCCGGGGGTGAAGAACTCGCCAGTCTGCTTGTTGCGGGCGAAGGCGTCGTCTTCCCAGGAATCCCACAGGCCTTTGACCACCGACACGTGCTCCTTGGCAATGCGATAGCGCACCGCGTGCGGCGGGTGTTCTGCCTTGCTGAAATTGTCAGCGGTGCCGCTGAGCCACGACGTGACGACGTTCCAGCCGGCCCGACCGCCACTGATGTGGTCCAGGGAAGAAATCTGCCGGGCGACCTGGAAGGGTTCGGTGTAGCTGACCGTGACCGTGGCCACCAGACCAATGTGCTCGGTGGTTGCCGACAGCGCCGAAAGGATGGTCAACGGCTCGAAACGGTTGAGGTAATGCGGGCTGGATTTTTCATGAATATGCAGGCTGTCGGCGATAAACACGAAGTCGAATTTCGCCGCTTCGGCCAATTGCGCCTGCTGCTTGTAAAAGCCGAAATTGACGCTGGCATCGGCCAGCGCGTTCGGGTGGCGCCATTCGCCCCAGCCGTGACCGACGCCATGCACCATGGCGCCGAATTTCAATTGTCTTTGCTTGCTCATGAACGTGCTCTCCGGAATCGAATTGTGTGAACAGAGTGGTTAGGTGTTACTGGGCGGCCGTCTTCACGACCTGAGCACGCGATGCGTTGAAGCTTTTGTCGAAGCCTTTTGAGACGTCGATCTTTTTGCCGAGGATGCCTTCCTCCAGGTAAATGTCTGCCGTGGCTTGCAGGCCCTTGATGATCTTGTCGTCGATCTCGACCCGCTGCATCTTGGTGGCGCGGGCGATGGCCTGATGCACTTCGATGGGCAAACCGGTGGTCTTGGCCACGGCTGCGGCGTATTCGTCCGAATGGATGTTGCTCCACAAGTAAGCGCGCTCGACCCGTGCCACAAAGTCATCCAGCTGTATGCGTTTGTCGGCAATGGCCTTGCCGGTCGCCGCCAGGTACAGGTGATTGGTCAGCAGCTCGTTGCCGCTGATCAGCACGCGATCCTGGCTCTGGGTGATGGCGACGGTGGTGTACGGATCCCAGGTGGCCCAGGCATCGGCGCCGCCGCTGGACAGCAGGATTCTTGATTCGCCGGGCAGCAGGTTGATGAAGGTCACGTCGCTGGTTTTCAGGCCTGCCTCACGCAGCGCCTTGATCGCCAGGAAGTGGCCGATCGAGCCGCGCCCGGTGACGATGCGCTTGCCCTTGAGGTCGGCGACGGTCTTGATCGGCGAGTCCTTAGGCACCAACAGGGCCGTGGTGAAGCGCCCTTCGGCGTGGGTGATGCTCACCACTTTCAAGGGTGCGCCCGCGCCGAGGGCAAATACGTAAGGCGCATCACCCAGCGCGCCGATGTCCACAGCTCCGGCGTTGAGTGCTTCACCCAGCGGCGCAGCGGAGGGGAATTCGGAAAACTTGATCTCGTAGGGCACGTCCTTGAGCTCGCCCGAGACTTGCAGCAAGGTCTTGATCGAGGATTTCTGATTGGCGACCAGCAAGGGTTCCAGGTCTGCGGCCTGAACCTGCTGGCCGAGTGTCACGCTCAACAGCGCACCCAGCAGCAAGCTTTTCAGGTGCCGGCTTTTCAAGGACTGTGCGGACTTGCGGACGAGGGTCATGGGGTTTCTCCAGGCTAGAGGACAGTGCAGCAGGGACCTCCGCCTGGAGGGGTCGGTCCCGTTGAATTATTTGAATGGCGTTGTGGTGTGGTTCAGATCACGTAGAAGCCGTGCGTGCCATCGCGTGCCAGTTGCGCCACCAGACCGTATTCCCAGTCCAGATACGCCTGCATGGCTGCGCGCGGTGCGTCGGTGCCTTCATAAGGGCGGCGATAGCGGTCGATACGCGGCGAGGCGAGCTGGCTTTCGCCGGTTTCCAGCGGTAGCCCGGCGGCAATCCAGCTGGCCGTGCCGTCCTTGAGCAGGAACACCGGCTTGCCGGTCAGGGCTTCGACTTCGGCCACCGCCAGACGCGCCAGCTTGCTGCTGCCGCAGGTCAGTACGTAGCGCTCGGCAGCGGGGATTTTGTCCAGCGCCGCCTTGAGCTGCGCACGCAGCGTCCACCATGCACCGGGAATGTGCTGCTTGACGTAGTTGGCGCTGGCGGTGAAATCCAGTACAGCAACGCCGCCATGGGCCTGCCATTCGACCAGGGTTTGCGCGCTGATTTCTTCGACCTGGGCGGGCGTCGGGATCGGTGCGTTCCAGTCGCCTTGCTCGCTGAAGTCAGCAGCGTGCAGGTCATCGACGACGAACACTTCCCAACCCAGTTGCGCCAGCCACGAAGCCGACATATTGGCGCGCACGCCGTCGTCGTCCACCAGCACCAGACGTGCGCCGCGTACGCTGGCGAAGTGATCGGTTTCCTGCACCAGTTGCCCGCCCGGTGTCGAGCGCGCGCCCGGCAAGTGGCCTTTGGCGAATTCTTCCGGGGTGCGTACATCGAACAGATAAGTCGTGCGCGCAGCATCTGCTTGCCAGCTGTGCAGGTTGGCCCGGCTGGCGCGTTTCACCCGCGCCTTGTCGGCCACCCGGCGCGCGTCGGCGCTGGCGGTTTCGCGGGTTTCTTCGCTGACCGCGGCAAAGCGCCGGGCCTGGCCGTAATCCAGGGTTTGCCCGGCCAGCAGCCAGCCGATGGTGCCGTTGCGCAGGGCGTTGATCTGATTGGGCAGACCGGCGTTGACCAGTGACTGGGTGCCGATGATGCTGCGGGTGCGCCCGGCGCAATTGACGATGATCCGCGTGTTCGGGTCCGGCGCCAGCTCCCGGGCGCGCAGCACCAGTTCGGCACCGGGCACGCTGATCCCGCTGGGAATGCTCATGGTCTGGTATTCGTCATAACGGCGTGCGTCGAGGACGACCACGTCGGCCTTGGATTCGATCAGTTGCAGCACTTCTTCAGCGGCCAGCGACGGCGTATCCCGATGATGCTCCACGAGTTCGCCAAACGCCTTGCTCGGCACGTTGACGTCGATAAACAGCTCGCCGCCCGCATCGCGCCAGCCTTGCAGACCACCTTCGAGCAGCTTCACGTCGCTGTAACCCAAGGCTTGCAAACGCTCAAGGGCGATCTGCGCCAGGCCTTCGCCGTTGTCGTAGAGCGTGACGGCGGTATCACGGCGAGGAATTCGGGAGAACACTTCCAGTTCGATTTTTGACAGCGCGATATTGGCTGCGAACAATGGATGGGCTTCGGCGAACGGCGCTTCTTCGCGTACGTCCAGCAGCGCCAGTTCCTGGTGGTCGAGCAGCGCCTGGCGGATATCGGCAAAGGATCGGGTAGTTGGCTGGGTCATTGTGCTTGGCTCTCTTTAGACAGGTCCCAGATGTTGGGCAAATAGGCGTTGGAATAGCCGGAAATAAACAGCTTTTCAGTACCGTCAGGCTGATACACCGCGCGGCGCACCGCACCAATGTTGGCGCCGTAGACGTGGATGCTGATCGATACCTGATCACTGTAGGCGTTGCTGACTTGATGAATATCGTTGCTGCGCGGCGACAGGGCTTCGACGTGGCCAGGTTCCAGGCGAATCGCCGGGCCTTCCTGCTCCAGACGGCCGCCTTCACTGCGGGCGAAACCCTGGGAGAACTCAGCGCCGCGCAGCATGCCGATCAAACCCCAGACGCGATGGTCATGAATCGGCGTGCTCTGTCCCGGCCCCCAGACGAAGCTGACTACCGAGAAACGCTGCCGGGAGTCGGCATGCAGCAAAAACTGCTGATAGCGCTGCGGATCGGGAACGGCATATTCATCGGGCAGCCAGTCGTCGTAACTGACCAGCTGGGACAGCAGCTTGCCGCCGCGATGCAGCAGGTCGCCTTCGCGAGGGTTGCTGTCAATCAGCTCGGCCAGCGCGCCAATAAAAGCTCTGAGTCTTTCCGGGTGTCGGGTCTGCGTCATATCGAATCCAGCGCGTTGTTAAGCTATGGATGAATATAAGCATAATGGAGGTGTTTAATATGCTATTTTTTTATGATTAGGATATAACCAAATTATTGGTTGGACTTGGATTTGTTGGAGCGAGGCCTGACTCGCGAGGACCTTTCCACCCAACCAAATTCCAACTATGCTTTTCGCCTATCTCTTTCGCGTTTCTTTATGTGCGGTCCGAATGAAAATTGATGATATCGATGCTTTCGTGGCGGTGATTCGTTGCCAGTCGATCAGCCATGCAGCGGAATCCCTGGGTTTGACCCAGCCGGCGATTACCCGCCGGGTACAGAATTTCGAGCAGGCATTGGGAGTCGAGTTGTTCGACCGCAACACCAAGCCGCTCAAACCCACCCAAATGGGTACACAGGTTTACCAGAAGTGCCTGGCGATCCTGCGGGAAATGGACTCCCTGCGCGAACTGGTTGCCAGTGATACGCCGCCCAGCGGCCTGTTGCGTCTGGGTGTGCCGCAGACCATTGGCGACGCGGTGTTGCTGGACGCGCTCAAATACATGCGCAGTGAATTTCCCGACCTGCGCGCGCAAGTGGTGACCGGTTGGGGCAGTCATCTGGTCAACAAGATCGAGAATGGCGAGCTGGATGCCGCAGCAGCGTTGTTCCCGGCAGGCAAGATCTTCCCGGAGAACATCATTGGCGAGTCCATCGGCAAGATGGAGCTGGTGGTGGTCTGTGCCAAATCGGCGTTGCCGAAAAAAGCCGTCAAGCTGGCCGATTGTTATGAGCAGGGTTGGGTACTCAATCCCGATGGTTGCGGGTTCCGGGCCGGTTTGCAGCGCACACTGACTGATCAGGGTCTGAGCCTGAAGGTCAATCTGGAAACCTTCGGCACGGAATTGCAGCTGGGACTGGTGGCAGACGGCATGGGCCTTGGCCTGGTGCCGCGTCCGTTGCTGGAGCGCAGCACCCATCGCGATCAACTGGCGGTGATGCCGGTCAAGGATTTCAAGCCAGTAATGGACTTGTGGCTGATTTATCCACGTTTCCTGGGCAACTTGCAGGGCGCTGTCGCGTCGTTTGGCAGTCTGGTGGCGCAGTCATTGAAACCGGTCAAGAACGCTGCCTGACCTTATCGAGGACAAGTCCTCTCCCACAGGTTCAACACCATACTCGGAGCGGACTTGTCCGCGAATCAGCGTTTTCCACATCCGATTGCAGCAGCCCGTCAGTCAGCTTAGTGTTTGCTGCCCTGGGTCGGCATCGACAGAAGTTGTTTCTCACGATTCCAGTCAAACGGTTCTTCGTTCTGTTCGGCTTCGTAGCGGCGCTCTTCCAGCGATTGGTACAGGGCGATTTCTTCGTCCGGCATGAAGTGCAGGCAATCACCGGCGAAAAACCACAGCAGGTCGCGCGGCACCATATGGGCGATCTGCGGATAGCGCTGGATCACCTGGCAGAGAATATCCTGGCCCAGGTATTGGCTTTCGATCGGGTCTTGGGGCAGCAGCGTCATCAGTTCGTCGAAACGCTCCATGAACAGCGCATGGCTTTCTTCGGGAACCTGCTCGGCCTCGCCCAGCGCGACCAGGATGCTGCGCAGGTGTGCCAGCAGGTTCAGTTGGTGGTCGAGAGTGGCGTCGGCCATGGTTCAATCCTCAATAGCAAAAACGGGCGCGAGAGTATAAAGCTCTGCGCGCCCGCTGTGTGGTTGGCCTGACAAGATCTATCGATTAACGGATCTTGCCCTCGGTCAACGTCAGCTCTTCCTTGGCAAAATCATCCACGTCGATGACCTTGCGGCGTGCGGCTTCGGCGGCACGCAGATTCTCGGCTTCCAGCGGCTGCAACACGCCAGCATGCAGCGCCGCATCGATGATGTGCTCGCCGGCAGCCGGTTGCAGCTGGCCACCTTTTACCGCGACATGCAGCTTTTTGTGCAACGGCGCAGCGGCGTTGAGCAAATCGCTGGCGTGTTGCAAGGCGCCGACGGCATCGTCGGGATCTTGCGGGCGATAGCAGCCAGCCAGCAACTCTTCGAGGGTCGGATCGCCTTTGGCGCGCCCCAGAACACCAGCGACTTCGGCATCCAGTGCGTCCGACGGTCCTTTGTGGCGGCGGCCGAACGGGAAGGTCACCACGCGCAACACTGCGCCCAATACACGACTCGGGAAGTTCGTCAGCAACTCGTCCAGCGCACGCTCCGATTCGCCGAGTGCTTCTTCCATGGCCCAGCGGAACAGCGGCTGCAAGTGTTGCGGGTAATCCAGATCGTGATAACGCTTGAGCGCTGCTGATGCCAGATACAAGTGGCTCAACACATCGCCGAGGCGCGCCGACAGGCGTTCCCGACGTTTCAGCTCGCCGCCCAGCAGCATCATGCTCAAGTCCGCCAGCATGGCAAACGCCGCTGCCTGGCGATTCAGCGCCCGGAAATAGCCCTGGCTCAGAGTATCGCCCGGCGCGGCTTCGAATCGACCGAAGCCCAGGTTGAGAATGAAGGTACTCGCCGCATTGCTCACCGCGAAACCGATGTGCTTGAGCAGCAGCGTGTCGAACTCGGCCAATGCCTGGTCGTGGTCTTCACGGCTGGCCAACGCCATTTCCTTGAGGACGAACGGATGGCAGCGAATCGCGCCCTGACCGAAGATCATCAAGTTGCGCGACAGGATGTTCGCGCCTTCAACCGTGATGAAAATCGGCGCGCCCTGCCAGTTGCGCCCCAGATAGTTGTTCGGGCCCATGATGATGCCCTTGCCGCCATGCACGTCCATGGCGTGGGTGATGCATTCGCGGCCGCGTTCGGTCAGGTGATACTTAAGGATCGCCGACAGCACTGACGGTTTTTCGCCCAGATCTACCGCATTGGCGGTGAGCATGCGCGCGCTGTCCATCAGCCAGGCGTTGCCGCCGATCCGCGCCAGGGATTCCTGGATACCTTCGAATGCCGACAGCGGCACGTTGAATTGCTCGCGAACCTGCGCGTATTGCCCGGTCACCAGACTGGTGAACTTGGCCGCGCCGGTACCTACGGCGGGCAGCGAGATGGAACGGCCCACGGACAGGCAGTTCATCAGCATCATCCAGCCTTTGCCAAGCATTTCCTGGCCGCCAATCAGGTAGTCCAGCGGAATGAATACATCCTTGCCAGAGTTCGGGCCATTCATGAACGCCGCGCCCAATGGCAGGTGACGACGGCCGATTTCCACGCCCGGTGTGTCAGTCGGGATCAGCGCCAGGGTGATGCCGATATCTTCCTCGTCGCCCAACAGATGCTCAGGGTCGAAGGCCTTGAACGCCAGGCCGAGCAGGGTGGCGACCGGCCCGAGGGTGATGTAGCGTTTTTCCCAGTTCAGGCGCAGACCAATGACTTCTTCGCCTTGCCACTGGCCTTTGCAGATAATTCCGGTGTCGGGCATGGCGCCAGCATCGGAGCCGGCCAGCGGGCCGGTGAGGGCGAAACACGGAATATCATCGCCCCGCGCCAGACGCGGCAGGTAATGATTGCGCTGTTCGTCGGTGCCGTAATGCAACAGCAGTTCGGCCGGGCCGAGGGAGTTGGGGACCATGACCGTGGACGCCAGGTCGCCGCTGCGGGTCGCCAGTTTCATCGCCACTTGCGAGTGCGCGTAGGCCGAGAAGCCTTTGCCGCCAAACTCCTTGGGAATGATCAGGGCAAAGAAGCCGTGTTCCTTGATATGCGCCCAGGCGCGCGGCGGCAGATCCATGGCCTGACCGATTTGCCAGTCAGTGACCATGGCGCACAGCTCTTCGGTCGGGCCGTCGATGAACGCTTGCTCTTCCTCGGTCAGTTGGACCTTCGGATAGGCCAGCAGCTGGTCCCAGTCCGGGCGACCGCTGAACAGCTCGCCGTCCCACCATACGGTGCCTGCATCGATGGCATCGCGTTCGGTCTGGGACATCGGCGGCAGGGTTTTCTTGAACCAGGAGAACATTGGCGCAGTGAAGTGCTTGCGGCGCAGGTCCGGTAGCGTCAGGGGCAAGGCCACGGCCAGCAGCAGGATCCAGAAAATTGCCAGCAACCAGCCCGGCGCATGGCTGAAAGTGCCCATCGCCAGCAGGAACACGGCAACCGCGCCCAGGGCGGGCATTGGTGCGACACGCCGGTGGGCCAGCCAGGCAATCCCGACAACCAGCGCAACAATCCACAACAACAGCATAAGTAATCCTCCGTGATGACAGCAGCAAGGAACCACTATCAATAGCCAGGTCCTGTTCCGTCAAGCGAACAGCACGGCGAGCATCGATAGTGACCCTGGCCGCGCGCGGGAGTTCGGTGTCTGGCTGGCTGTCTTCGTGGGACCGGCGTTAGCCGGGAAGAGGCCAAGGCAGTCACGTCATGAGTATTGGCGCAAATGCCGCCTTCCCGGCTAAAGCCGGTCCCACAGGTTTCGATAACACTGGTCTGGTTCAGCGTAAACTCCCCAGCACTTCTTCGAATGTCGGTTTACAGAGGATTACCAATGCTGAAAATCTGGGGCAGAAAAAACTCGACCAACGTGCGCAAGGCGCTGTGGATCGCCGAAGAACTTGGCCTGCAATACGAAACGGTCGATGCCGGCGGGGCGTTCGGTCTGGTGGACGGTGAAGAATACCGGGCGAAAAACCCCAACGGTCGCGTGCCGATGATCGAAGACGGCGACTTCGTGCTCTGGGAGTCCAATGCCATCGTGCGCTATCTGGCGGCGCAATACGCCCCGGATTCGGCACTGTATCCAGCCGATCCTCAGGCGCGGGCAGCGGCAGACAAGTGGATGGACTGGACCACCTCGACCTTGGCCGAACCGTTTCGGCATGTGTTCTGGGGTGTGTTGCGCACTCCGGCGGAGCAGCAGGACTGGGTGCAGATCAATGGCGCGATCAAGACTGTGCAAGCGTTGTTAATAGTTGCGGACGAAGCTTTGGCGACCCAGCCTTATCTTTCCGGCGACGAATTCGGCATGGGCGACATTCCCCTGGGCAGTTTTATCTATGCCTGGTTCGAAATGCCGATTGAACGTCCGGCGATGCATCATCTCCAAGCCTGGTATGAGCGCCTGAAAGCGCGGCCAGCTTATCAATCGGCAGTGATGACCGCGTTGACCTGATAAGTATTATCAATATATGTCGCTGTACTTGAATGGCATAGCCAAGCACCATTGCCTGGCTGTGCCGCGGTTGTAATCGGTGGCTTCAGCCCTCATCTATTCTTTTCTTTCCTTCATTGGTGCGTTTTCCGATATGAGTTCCGCTCTGTCCATCCGGCAGCTAACCAAAACCTACGGCAACGGTTTCCAGGCCCTGAGTGGTATCGATCTGGACGTCGCTGAAGGTGACTTCTTCGCCTTGCTCGGCCCCAATGGTGCCGGCAAATCCACTACCATCGGCATCATCTCGACCCTGGTCAACAAGACCAGCGGCACGGTGAATATCTTTGGTCATGACCTGGACCGCGAGCCAGCGGCGCTCAAGCGCTGCATTGGCGTGGTGCCCCAGGAATTCAATTTCAACCAGTTCGAAAAAGCCTTCGACATCGTCGTGACCCAGGCCGGCTACTACGGCATCCCGCTGAAGATCGCCAAGGAGCGCGCCGAGCGTTACCTGACGCAGCTGGGCTTGTGGGACAAGCGCGATGTGCCTTCGCGTTCACTGTCCGGCGGCATGAAGCGGCGTCTGATGATTGCTCGTGCGTTGATTCATGAACCGCGCCTGCTGATCCTCGACGAACCGACTGCGGGCGTGGACATCGAGCTGCGTCGTTCAATGTGGGGTTTCCTCACCGAGCTGAACGAGCAGGGCACGACGATCATCCTCACCACGCACTATCTGGAAGAGGCCGAGCAACTGTGCCGCAACATCGGCATCATCGACCACGGCGTGATTGTCGAGAACACCGGCATGAAGCAGTTGCTGAACAAAATGACCGTTGAAACCTTCCTGCTGGATCTCAAGGATTCGCATCAGAGCGCGCCGCAGCTAACTGGCTATCCAAGCAAGCTGCTCGACAGCCATACCCTGGAAGTCCAGGTCGACAAGAATATCGGCATCACTGCGTTGTTCGGCCAACTCGCTGCACAGAACATCGAAGTGGCGAGCCTGCGCAATAAAACCAATCGCCTTGAGGAGCTGTTCGTGTCCCTGGTGGAAAAAAATCTGGCGAAGGTGGCGGTATGAGTCACGAAACCACCTCCGAGCTGCGCCCCAACCTGATTGCCCTGAACACCATCGTCTATCGCGAAGTGCGTCGTTTCATGCGGATCTGGCCGCAAACGCTGCTGCCGCCTGCGATCACCATGGTTCTGTACTTCGTGATCTTCGGCAACCTGATCGGCCGGCAGATCGGCGACATGGGCGGATTCACGTACATGCAGTACATCGTGCCGGGCCTGATCATGATGTCGGTGATCACCAACTCCTACGGCAACGTGGTGTCGAGTTTCTTCGGCGCCAAGTTCCAGCGCTCAGTTGAAGAGCTGATGGTGTCGCCGGTTTCGCCGCACACCATTCTTATCGGTTATGTGTTGGGCGGCGTGTTGCGCGGCCTGATGGTCGGCGTCATCGTGACCCTGCTGTCGATGTTCTTCACCGACCTGCAAGTCCATCACCTGGGTATCACGGTGATCGTCGTGGTGCTGACGGCGACAATCTTCTCGCTGTTGGGCTTCATCAATGCCGTGTTCGCGCGCAACTTCGATGACATCTCGATCATCCCGACCTTCGTGCTGACACCGCTGACCTATCTCGGTGGCGTGTTCTACTCGATCAACCTGCTGCCGCCGTTCTGGCAGACCGTGTCCATGGCCAACCCGGTCCTGCATATGGTCAACGCCTTCCGTTACGGCATCCTCGGTGTGTCCGACATCCGCATCAGCATCGCCATGGCGTTCATGGTCATCGCGACCATCGTCCTGTATGTGGGCTGCGCGCGGTTGCTGGTAAGTGGGCGTGGGATGCGGCAGTAGTTTCAGCAACACCCAGGACGCCCTGGAGCGACCGGGGTGGCGATCCACCTTTCCCGCGATGAGGCCGATACATTCGCCGGTTTTCTAAAACCGGCTAATGGTCTTCGCGGGCAAGCCTCGCTCCAACAATCCAGGATGTGACAGTCTTGCGCTGCCCCCTCAACTCCCTCCAGGGGTGTACAATCCCTCGCGTTTTTCTGTGGCTTGCTGACCTCTTCGCGCATCCAACTCGTTCAGGGCCATCCGCCTTGTGCACTTCATTCCCTGACGCCACAAGCGCTGTGGGTTCGATTCCGTCACAGACAATAACAATCAGGTGACTATCAATGAGTGAACACCTCTCGTCCTCCGGCGAGCTGAAACGTGGGCTGAAAAATCGTCATATCCAACTGATCGCCCTGGGCGGCGCCATCGGCACAGGCTTGTTCCTGGGCTCGGCAGGCGTGCTCAAGTCGGCGGGTCCGTCGATGATCCTCGGTTACGCCATCTGCGGCTTCATTGCCTTCATGATCATGCGCCAGCTCGGCGAGATGATCGTCGAAGAGCCGGTCGCTGGCTCCTTCAGCCATTTCGCGCACAAATACTGGGGCGGCTTTGCCGGTTTTCTGTCTGGCTGGAACTGCTGGATTCTGTATATCCTGGTGGGCATGTCCGAGCTGACCGCCGTAGGCAAGTACATCCACTACTGGTGGCCGGAAATCCCCAGCTGGGCCTCAGCGGCGGTGTTCTTCCTGATGATCAACGCCGTCAACCTGGCCAACGTCAAAGTCTTCGGTGAAGCCGAGTTCTGGTTCGCCATCATCAAGGTCGTGGCGATCCTGGGCATGATCGCCCTGGGCAGCTATCTGCTGGTCAGCGGTAATGGCGGGCCACAAGCATCGGTCAGCAACCTCTGGGAACACGGCGGCTTCTTTCCCAATGGCGTCATGGGGCTGGTGATGGCGCTAGCGATCATCATGTTCTCTTTCGGTGGCCTGGAAATGCTTGGCTTCACCGCCGCCGAGGCCGATCAGCCGCGCACCGTGATTCCCAAAGCGATCAATCAGGTGATCTACCGGATCCTGATTTTCTACATTGGCGCGTTGGTGGTGTTGCTCTCGCTGACGCCTTGGGACAGCCTGCTGGCCAGCCTCAATGCTTCGGGTGACGAGTACAGCGGCAGCCCTTTTGTACAGGTGTTTTCGATGCTGGGCAGCGACACCGCCGCGCACATCCTCAACTTTGTGGTCCTGACGGCCGCATTGTCGGTCTACAACAGTGGCACTTACTGCAACAGCCGCATGCTGCTGGGCATGGCCGAGCAGGGCGATGCGCCGCGTTCCCTGGCGCAGGTCGACAAGCGCGGCGTGCCGGTGCGGGCGATTTTCGTCTCGGCGCTGGTGACCTTCGTCGCGGTGCTGCTCAACTACCTGATCCCGCACAGT
Source organism: Pseudomonas sp. DSP3-2-3 (assembly GCF_049898225.1). Taxonomy (NCBI): domain Bacteria; kingdom Pseudomonadati; phylum Pseudomonadota; class Gammaproteobacteria; order Pseudomonadales; family Pseudomonadaceae; genus Pseudomonas; species Pseudomonas sp. DSP3-2-3. The sequence continues at coordinate 561,221 of NZ_JAFCXH010000001.1, forward strand.
GCCCTTGAGCTGCTGATGTCGCTGGTGGTGGCTACATTGGTCATCAACTGGGCGATGATCAGCTATTCGCACCTCAAGTTTCGCCAGCACATGATCCGTACCCAACAGGTGCCGCTGTTCAAGGCGTTGTGGTATCCGTACGGCAACTACGTGTGCCTGGCGTTCGTGGTGTTCATTCTCGGCATCATGCTGATGATTCCGGGTATTCAGGTCTCGGTGTATGCGATACCGGTCTGGCTGCTGCTGATGTTGGTTTGCTACCGCATCAAGAGCAAACGCAGCGCGGCGGCTGCGCTGAATCACGCTGGCTGAGTTTCTCGATGCTCAACACACCCGGTCTGCAGTGCCCACGCGCTGCAACCGGGTTTTTTATGGGTGCAACGGTTATCCTGATCGCCCTTGATCGACTGTAGCTTTGACCCATGCTGGTGATTTCCAACAATGTGCATCTGCCGGATGCCGAAATTGAATTGACTGCGATCCGCGCTCAGGGTGCGGGCGGGCAAAACGTCAACAAGGTTTCCAGCGCGATGCACTTGCGCTTTGACATCAACGCGTCGTCCTTGCCGCCGTTCTATAAAGAGCGTCTGCTGGCCCTGCGCGACAGCCGTATTACCAGCGATGGCGTGCTGATCATCAAGGCTCAGCAATATCGCACTCAGGAACAGAATCGCGCCGATGCGCTGGAGCGTCTGGTCGAGCTGATCGTCAGCGCTACCAAGGTCGAAAAGAAACGCCGCCCGACCAAGCCGACGTTGGGCTCGAAGAAGCGGCGGCTTGAGGGCAAGACCAAGCGTGGCTCGATCAAGGCCGGGCGCGGCAAGGTCGACTTCTGATCAGGCGTTTCGTTGGCGCATCGCTTTGGCCTGCTTGAACAGGTAAACACTTACCCCGAGCCCGCTGAGGGAGGCGATGGCGGCGAAGAGGAAGATCGACGAGAAGCCAAAGCCGCCAGCGATTGCGCCTGCCACCGGGCCAGTGATCCCCAGCGACAGATCAATGAACAGCGAATAGGCGCCCACCGCTGCACCACGGCTGGACGCCGGCACAAGGTTGACGGCTTCGACGCCCAGCGCCGGGAACACCAATGAGAAGCCGAAACCGGTCAGCGCCGCGCCGGCCAGCGCCAGTTCGGGTGACGGTGCCAGCCACAGCAACAGCAGGCCGAGGCTCTCGACCGACAAGCAGGCAATCGCCACCCGGAAACCGCCCAGGCGATTGATCAAGTTGCCGAACAGCAGTCGCGCCGCGATAAAGCAGCCGCCGAACAGGCTCAGGCAAAGCACGGCGTTGGGCCAGCCGTGGCTGGCGTAATACAGGGTAATAAAAGTGGCGATGGTGCCGAAGCCGATTGATCCCAGCGCCAGGCCCATGCCGTGGGGAAAGACTCGGCCCAGCACATGCATGAAAGGCAGACGCTCGCCGTGCACGATGGGCGCGGGCTCCTTCTTCCGGGCCAGCGCGATGCCCAACCCGGCCAGCAGCATGATGCTCACGCCCATGCTCCACAGACCCAGTTCACCGACCATCAGCACACCCAGGGGCGCACCAATGGCCAGTGCGCCGTAGCTGGCGATGCCGTTCCAGGAAATCACCTTGGCGGTGTTAGCCGCGCCGACGCGACCGATACCCCAGCCAATCGACCCCGAACCCACCAGGCTTTCCGCACTGCCCAGCACCACTCGACCGATAAACAGGCAGACCAGACTTGCCACGGGCCAGCCTTGCAGCCAACTCGACAACAGCATCAGTACGCCACTCAGCCCGCAACCTGCCAGGCCGAACAGCACTGCTTTTTTGCTGCCCAGGTTATCGATGATGCGGCTGGCGTACGGGCGACTCAGCAGGGTCGCCAGGTACTGCACGCTGATGACCAAGCCGGCGACAACGGCGCCAAAACCCAGATCGGTATGGACATAACCGGGCAAGACGGCCAGCGGTATGCCGATATTCAGATAGCCGATGAAGGTGAACAAAACGATGGAAACGACCTGCAGCGTGACGGCCATGGGGCGTTCTGGAGAGTGGATCTCTGGCATGAATAAGCGGTCCAGGTTACGGCGGAGAGGGTAGAAGCTTAGCAGGCTAATCAAGTGCGCCATGATAGCGGCGTATGGGGAGCAATCGGGAGGGGGGCAGAAAAATACCGGGCGAAAATTCAGAACAGAGCCTTGTGGGAGCTAGCTTGCTTGCGAAGGCAATGTATCAGGCGCTGGAAACCAAGTTGGATGAAATGGCTTCTTCGCGAGCAAGCTCGCTCCCACCTATTCATTTGCAGTCAATCTTTAGCAGGCGCGACCAACTGCGTGGTCACCAGTGCGGCCAGGGCTTTTTCCTGGCTGCCGAAGCGTTCGAGCAAGGCCTGTTTCTTCTCAGGGCTCAAGCGCGACCAGACGTTGATCATCTTCTCGGCGGTGCCGATCAGGGCGTTGGCCTGGGTTTCGGTAAATTCGGTCATGGAGGGTGTCTACTTGTCTCGGCATTTTCAGGCGTATGGAAACTCAGCAAAACCGGTTTTCGATACGCCTGAAAAAAATCGCCTTCAGTCTTCGCTGGAGGCTGGCTGGCAGTCTTCAACCTGCGTGCTGCTGGCTTTCATCTCGACCACTTGACCGAGTTCCAGCTGCGCCAATGTTGACTGCTCGGGTTCACTCTGGCTCGGGGGGAAGTTTGGGATTTCATGCATCGTCGTCGCTCCTTCGCAAGATTTTTCTGGTTGCTGGACAGAACCGTGCTTCTAAAAAGCTTGGGCAGGATACAGCACCGCAAATGACAAACAGACTTTTATAGGTACCGTTGGTCATGTGCGGAAACAAAAAGCGGATTTCACTGTCCGGGGTCAGCACGCAAGAACTCCGCCCGTCCAACGGATTTCGCCCATTTAATCCCGACACACCGCCGCAATCGCCAGCGCCAATTGATCCAGGCGTGCTGCATCGATGCCGGCGACGTTGGCGCGGCCGGCGTTGACCATGTACACGCTGTGCTCGTGACGCAGGCGCGCCACCTGATCGTTGTTCAGCCCGGTGTAGGAAAACATCCCGCGTTGCGTCGCGATGTGCGCGAAGCGTTCGCCCAGGCCCAGCGGCGTCAGTGCCTCCACCAACCCGCTGCGCAGTTGCGCGATGCGCTGGCGCATTTCCTCCACTTCATCGGCCCACAGGGTTTTCAGCTCGGGATTGCCGAGAATTTCCGCGACCACCGCAGCGCCATGATCCGGCGGGCTGGACCACAGGTTGCGGGCAATCGACGACAACTGGCTGCGCACGTCCTGGGATTTTTCCGCGTCGCCGGCTACTACCAGCAAGGCGCCGGTGCGATCCCGATACAGGCCGAAGTTTTTCGAGCAGGAACTGGTAATCAGCAGCTCCGGCAGCTCGGCGGCCAGCAGCCGAACACCCCAGGCATCTGCTTCCAGGCCATCGCCGAAGCCCTGATAAGCGAAGTCGATCAGCGGCAGCAGGTTACGACTGCGCACGATGTCCAGCACCCGGCGCCAGTCGTCATGAGACAGATCGAACCCGGTCGGGTTGTGGCAGCACGCATGCAACAGCACCACGTCCCCAGTTGGCACGCTGTTCAGTGTTTCCAGCATGGCTTCGACGTTCAGCCGATTGTCGCTGCCCACGTAAGGGTAATGGCTGACCTTCAATCCGGCCTTGGCGAAGATGGTTTCATGGATCGGCCAGGTCGGCGTGCTGAGCCAGATACCGCGTCCCGGCAGGCATTCAGCGATGAAATCACCGGCCAGGCGCAAGGCCCCGGTGCCGCCCGGTGTCTGGGTGGCACTCACGCGTTTTTCGGTCAGCAGCGGCGAGCCGGCGCCCAGCACCAGTTCGCTGATCAAGCGGCCGAAGCGCGGTTCGCCGTGACCGCCAATATAGGTCTTGGTCATTTGCGCATCGACCAGACGCTGCTCGGCCAGCTTCACCGCGCGGGGAATGGTGGTCAAACCCATGGCGTCCTTGTAGACGCCAACGCCCAGGTCGAATTTTTCGGGATTGGTGTCGGCGGCGTAGGCGTCAATCAGGCCCAGAATCGGATCGCCCGGTACTCGCTGGATATCGGTGAAATGCATTACTTGCGGCCCTCGGCGCCTTTGGCCACCTCGTCGGTGCGGGCAGCCATGATGAAGTCGTTACGGTGCAGCCCTTTGATCGAGTGGCTCCACCAGGTGACGGTCACCTTGCCCCATTCAGTCAACAGGCCGGGGTGGTGACCTTCGGCTTCGGCAATTTCGCCGACCGCGTTGGTAAATGCCAGCGCAAATTTGAAATTCTTGAACAAGAAGACTTTTTCCAGCTGCATCACGCTGTCGCGAACCTCGATGTTCCAGTCCGGGATCTGCTTGATCAGCGCGGGCAATTCGGCATCGCTGACTTGCGGCGCGTCGGCGCGGCAGGCTTCGCAGTGGGCTTGGTTGAGCGTAGTCATGGTGAATTCCTGTTCAGGCCGCATGGGTCTTGTTAGCTGTAGAGGCGGATGAAGAGCTTGATGGATTTTTCGGTGCAAAGGTCGGCGCGTGCAAGCCCAGCTGCATGCCTTGCTCAACCATGCCCATGATGTCTTCGTGGGCCAGATCAAACAGTCGCTTGAGGTTGGGCAGGACAAAATACAGAGGTTGCAGGATATCGATACGGTACGGCGTGCGCATCGCGTCCAGCGCATCGAACACTTTATGCACAGGCTCGGAGGACAAGCTATAAACCGCTTCTTTAGGTGATGAAAGGATGCCGCCGCCATAGATTCGCCGACCTTCGGGTGTATCCACCAGGCCAAATTCGATGGTCATCCAGTACAGCCGCGCCAGATAGACGCGCTGCTCTTTACTCGCGCTGAGTCCGAGCTTGCCGTAAGTGTGGGTGAATTCCGCAAACCAGGGATTGGTCAGCAGTGGGCAATGACCAAATATTTCGTGAAAGATATCGGGCTCTTGCAAGTAGTCCAGTTCCTCTTTGCTGCGTATGAACGTGGCGACAGGAAAGCGCTTGCTGGCCAATAACTCAAAAAAAGTCTGGAAGGGGATCAGCGCAGGAACGCGCGCGACTTGCCAGCCGGTCGTAGCCGCTAGCACTGCGTTGATTTCGCTCAACTGCGGAATGCGATCGTGGGGCAGCGCGAGCTGCTCGATACCATCCAGATATTCCTGACAGGCGCGGCCTTCGATGACGTTCATCTGGCGGGTGATCAAGGTATTCCACACCGCATGCTCGGCAGCCGGATATTCAATGAATCCGTTCTCATCGGGCTCGCGTGCCACATAACGCGTCTGGCTCATGCTGCTCTCCTGGGTTCTGTTCTTCGATTTGTGTCGAACGCCTGAGGCTATGAATACCTTTTTCTGCGAATTTGGTAAGTGGATCGCCGAGTACTGGAGCTGGGTTTTCGCTTTGAATCGTAACGAATACTTTACGGTACGAGCGGGGGCCTCGAATCTTCTTGTCATGGCTGGGCAAAACCTGCCTGTACTGTCACGTATTCTTGACGATAATATTCTCGATACAAAAAAATTGTAGGGCGCATTCCAGCCTGTGGGAGCGAACTTGTTCGCGAAGAGGCCGGTACAGGCATTGAGATATTCAGTGCTTGTTCAACAGCCTTCGCGAGCAAGCTCGCTCCCACCAAGTGCGCTCCAGCAGCCTTCTTGCATCACAGGATCAATCCGCCATGCGCATCAAAGTCCATTGCCTCAATCGCATCGGCATGACCCGCGATATCCTCGATCTGCTGGTCAACTACGGCGTCAATGTCGCTCGTGGTGAAGTGGGCGGTGAGCAGGGTGATGCGATCTACCTGCACTGCCCCAACCTGATCAACATGCAGTTCCAGGCCTTGCGCCCGAAATTTGAAGCGATCCCCGGCGTTTTCGGCGTGAAGCGCGTAGGGCTTATGCCCAGTGAGCGTCGGCACATGGAGTTGAACGCGCTGTTGGGCGCCCTGGAGTTTCCGGTGATGTCCATCGACATGGGCGGCTCCATCGTTGCCGCCAATCGGGCCGCCGCGCAGTTGCTCGGGGTCAGGGTCGATGAAGTACCGGGCATTGCGCTGTCGCGTTACGCCGAAGACTTTGATCTGCCGGAACTGGTGCGCACTAATAAATCGCGAATCAATGGCCTGCGGGTCAAGGTGCGCGGCGATGTGTTCCTCGCCGATATTGCGCCGTTGCAGTCCCAGCATGATGACAGCGAAGCCATGGCCGGTGCGGTGTTGACCTTGCATCGCGCGGATCTGGTCGGCGAGCGCATCTATCAAGTGCGCAAGCAGGAATTGCGTGGCTTCGACAGCATCTTTCAGAGTTCTCGGGTCATGGCTGCGGTGGTGCGTGAAGCCCGACGCATGGCGCCGCTGGATGCGCCGTTGTTGATCGAGGGTGAAACCGGCACCGGCAAGGAGCTGCTGGCTCGCGCGTGTCATCTGGCCAGCCCGCGCGGGCAGTCGCCGTTGATGGCAATGAATTGCGCGGGCTTGTCCGAATCCATGGCCGAAACGGAATTGTTCGGCTACGGGCCGGGCGCTTTCGATGGCGCGCGAGTCGAAGGCAAGCTTGGCCTGCTGGAATTGACGGCGGGCGGCACGTTGTTTCTCGATGGCGTCGGCGAACTGAGTGCGCGGATGCAGGCCAAACTGCTGCGCTTCTTGCAGGACGGCTGCTTTCGTCGGGTGGGCAGCGATGAAGAGGTTTATCTGGATGTGCGGGTCATCTGCTCGACCCAGAGCGATCTGTCCGAACTGTGCGCCAGAGGCGAGTTTCGCCAGGATCTCTACCACCGCCTCAACGTGCTGACGCTGCATATCCCGCCGTTGCGCGAATGCCTGGACGGCCTGGGGCCGCTGGTTGAGCACTTCCTCGATCAGGCCAGTCGGCAGATCGGCTGCGCGCTGCCGCGAATCGGCCCGGCTGCAATGGAGCGGCTGACCCATTACCACTGGCCGGGCAATATCCGTCAGTTGGAGAATGTGTTGTTTCAGGCCGTTTCATTGTGCGAGGGCGGCACGGTCAAGGCTGAACATGTCCGATTGCCAGAATATGGCGTGCGGGAACCGTTGCGTGAGTTTTCCCTGGACGGCGGGCTGGACGAAATAGTCGGACGCTTTGAAAAGGCTGTCTTACAGCGCCTTTATCCGGAGTATTCCAGCAGTCGACAATTAGGCAAACGCCTCGGCGTTTCCCACACCACCATCGCCAACAAGTTGCGCGATTATGGATTGGGTGCGGAAAAGAAATAAGTTTTCAAACATCAGGTGAGGGTGTGAGTTATTGCGGAGATCAAACGTGGCAGAACTTCATCTTTATAAATAAAGTTTAATGTTCAAGGTTAAGCAAGCGCTGCTTGTAATAGCGACAGAAACGAGGCCACGTCTCGGGGGAGTGCTCCCGGAGACGTTGGCATCATGCGCGAGCGGTCTGGATCAACCGTTGCTGCAACCGTTGCCCATCACTTGATAAGCCATGATGTGCTGATTGCCTTGGGAATCCAGGTAGGTCATGCGCATCGGCACTACGGCGCAGACGTTTGGAACATTGCTGACGGAGACCACTTTGGCGATGTCCAGGTGGCTGCCATAGGTGTATTGCTCGGCGCGGGCTTGTTGTACAGCAACTTTTGCACCTGACTCTTCAGCCATTGCAAATGCACTGAAACCACAAAGGGCCAGAACCAGCAGTGAAGCTTTCATTGCGTATTACCTTCTTTAGTTCGAAATGGGTCACACAACCCTTGTGGGGTCATGTGTGAATCGAGTGTCGGTATCGTGGATTAACAAGCCTGTGGGGGCTGTCAGTTGTTAATCGGTTTGCCGTGTTGGTGAGATTGATTCTATGCCTCTGTGCCTGATTCATATAGAAAGAGTTTTGATAAACACTATTGAGCAAATCCGTAATAATCCGTTTCACTGCTGCTCGAATCATGAGTGTTGCTCGTTCTTTAGTCTTGCTTCGTTCGGCGTACTGCGCCGGGATACGGCGCCTGCAAGCCGATTGTGGTGTAGGGTTGCAAAGCGGTAAGACCATCGTCGAATGGTCCCGAGACCGGCAGCCGGTTACAACGGACACATAAAACAACAACTATCCACCGAGGTAACCAAGATGAGTGCAGCTTCCCTGTACCCCGTCCGCCCAGATGTTGCAGCGACAACGCTGACCGATGAGGCGACCTACAAGGCCATGTATCAGCAGTCAGTGGTCAACCCCGATGGCTTCTGGCGTGAGCAGGCCAAACGCCTCGACTGGATCAAGCCTTTCACCTCGGTCAAACAGACCTCCTTCGACGATCACCGGGTCGATATCAAATGGTTCGCTGACGGCACGCTGAACGTTGCCTATAACTGCCTGGACCGTCACCTGGAAGAACGCGGCGACTCCATCGCCATCATCTGGGAAGGCGACGATCCTTCCGAGAGCCGCAACATCACTTATCGCGAACTGCATACGGAAGTCTGCAAATTCGCCAACGCCCTGCGCGGCCAGGATGTGCATCGCGGCGACGTGGTGACTATCTATATGCCGATGATCCCCGAGGCTGTGGTCGCCATGCTGGCGTGCGCCCGGATCGGAGCCATTCACTCTGTGGTATTCGGCGGCTTTTCTCCTGAAGCGCTGGCCGGACGCATCATCGATTGCCAGTCCAAGGTGGTGATCACCGCCGATGAAGGCCTGCGTGGTGGCAAGAAAACCGCCATGAAAGCCAACGTCGACCGTGCGTTGACCAACCCTGAAACCGCCAGCGTGCAGAAAGTCATCGTCTGCAAGCGCACCGGCGGCGATATCGAATGGAACCGCCATCGCGACATCTGGTACCACTCGCTGTTGGAAGTGGCATCGGCCACCTGCGCACCGAAAGAAATGGGCGCCGAAGAGTCGTTGTTCATTCTTTATACCTCCGGCTCCACGGGCAAACCCAAGGGCGTGCTGCACACCACAGCTGGCTATCTGGTTTACGCCGCGCTGACTCACGAGCGGGTGTTCGACTACCGTCCGGGCGAAGTTTACTGGTGTACCGCTGACGTGGGCTGGGTCACCGGTCACAGCTACATCGTCTACGGCCCGCTGGCCAACGGCGCAACCACGCTGCTGTTCGAAGGTGTGCCGAACTACCCGGACATTACTCGCGTGTCGAAAATCGTCGACAAGCACAAGGTCAATATCCTCTACACCGCGCCGACCGCCATTCGCGCCATGATGGCCGAAGGCACCAAAGCCGTAGACGGCGCTGACGGTTCGAGCCTGCGCTTGTTGGGCTCGGTCGGTGAGCCGATCAACCCCGAGGCGTGGAACTGGTACTACAACACCGTCGGCAAGAAGAACTGCCCGATTGTCGATACCTGGTGGCAGACCGAAACCGGCGGCATCCTGATCAGCCCGCTGCCAGGCGCTACTGCCCTGAAGCCGGGCTCGGCGACACGTCCTTTCTTTGGCGTGATTCCGGCCCTGGTGGATAACCTGGGCAACCTGATCGAAGGCGCAGCCGAAGGTAATCTGGTCATCCTCGATTCCTGGCCGGGCCAGTCGCGCACGCTGTACGGTGATCACGACCGTTTCGTCGACACTTACTTCAAGACCTTCCGTGGCATGTACTTCACCGGTGACGGTGCGCGTCGTGATGAAGATGGCTACTACTGGATCACCGGTCGCGTGGACGACGTGCTCAACGTGTCCGGCCACCGCATGGGTACTGCCGAAATCGAAAGCGCGATGGTTGCCCACCCGAAAGTCGCCGAAGCTGCCGTGGTCGGCGTGCCTCACGACTTGAAAGGGCAGGGCATCTACGTCTACGTCACGCTCAATGGCGGCGAAGTGCCGGATGAGGCGTTGCGTCTCGAACTGCGTAACTGGGTGCGCAAGGAAATCGGTCCGATTGCCTCCCCGGATGTCATCCAGTGGGCGCCGGGCCTGCCAAAAACCCGCTCGGGGAAAATCATGCGCCGCATCCTGCGCAAGATTGCCACTGGCGAATACGACACCTTGGGTGATATCTCCACCCTGGCCGATCCGAGTGTCGTGCAGCATTTGATCGAAACACACAAGACCATGACCGCCGCCTGATAAAGGCCGCTCAAAAACCCCGCCCGGTGTAAGCCTGGCGGGGTTTTTTATGTGCCCCGTTATTGCATGTGAAGCGCGATCCCTGTGGGAGCGAACTTGTATGTTGCCCGCGCGCTTCGAATCGGGTTGCGCCAACAGCATTTGCGGTGCGGCTTATTGAGGTTTTGCCCTGACGGTCGAGTCCTTTTGTTTCGGCAAAAGGACGAAACCATTTTGCGCTGACGTCCGGCCCCTGCTTCGCAGCGGTTCCTTCGCTCCGGTGCCGTGGGGTGGGTACGCCCTAATGAAAAACCAAACGGAGTACACCCCAAACTTCATGTCTGGGGGTTGCTCACGAACATAGAATCTCCAACGGATCTACGCAACGTTCGCGATAGGACATAAAGCCGATGCATTTGCGTCTACTGGAATGCCGTCTTCCCGGATAAATCCGGTCCCACAAAACCAGCGCGATCTAGTGGGACCGGCTTTAGCCGGGAAGGCGTCGGTTCAGACAATACATCTGCGGCGCCTGGCGGTTGCCCTCAGACATAGAATCTCCAACAAATAGCGCTGCAGCAGTGAACGTGTTCGCGAGGCGGTCTCGGTGTCTACGCAGGCGCAATGCCTTACCTCCAACAGATATATATCCACATGTTACCCACGAGCAACGGTCTGTAACCCTCCGCGCATTTGTGAGGCGATACGCCTCAGTTTTTGTAGGAAATGGGTGCGTTATTGTCCAGGAAATAAACCCGATCAACGCTGCGCTTGCCGTATTACAAGGCTTTGCCAATAATGGGCGCGTATTTTGCTGTATAGATCGGTTAGTCTTCTTTTCGCATTGCATAACCTGCAATAGCTGTCAATAAGCCCGGTCTGTTTTTTCGATGCTTTTGTAACTAGTTGTCGCATTGAAGAAATATCGACTTCGAGCGTGTCGTTAAAATGCCGATCACTCGCCCAAGGTTTGCGGGCCCGGATTCCGGCCTCGCCTGGCAGGCGTCACAGTCTTCAATCATCTCTCCGCATTTTGGGCTCTAGCTCACTCTGCCATTTGTCGTGTTTACCGACGGAGTCCTAAGAATGAAAAAGCTCATGCTTCTTGGTGCACTGGCGCTGTCTGTGCTGGCGCAGCCAACGTTTGCTGACGAAAAACCGCTGAAAATCGGCATCGAAGCCGCTTACCCTCCGTTTGCCTCCAAGGCGCCGGATGGCAGCATCGTGGGTTTCGACTACGACATCGGCAACGCCCTGTGTGCCGAGATGAAGGTCAAGTGCACCTGGGTCGAGCAGGAATTCGATGGCCTGATCCCCGCGCTCAAAGTGCGTAAGATCGACGCGATCCTGTCCTCGATGTCCATCACCGAAGACCGCAAGAAATCCGTGGATTTCACTGATCGCTACTACAGCACCCAGGCGCGTCTGGTAATGAAGGACGGCACCACGATCAGCGACAGCCTTGCTGAACTCAAGGGCAAGAAGATCGGCGTGCAGCGCGGTTCGATCCATGACCGTTTCGCCAAGGAAAAACTCGAGCCGTTGGGCGCCGAGATCAAATCCTACGCATCGCAGAACGAAATCTACCTGGACATTCAGGCCGGTCGTCTTGATGGCACCGTGGCTGACGCGACCCTGTTGCAAGACGGTTTCCTGAAAACCGACGCAGGCAAGGGCTACGCTTTCGTTGGCCCGGCATTCACTGACGCCGCCTACTTCGGCGACGGTATCGGTATTGCCGTGCGTAAAGGCGACAAGGCCAATCTGGACAAGATCAACGCGGCCATCACTGCAATTCGCGCCAATGGCGAGTACAAGAAAATCCAGGACAAGTACTTCGATTTCGACGTTTACGGCAAGTAAGTCGTCTGAAGCTACCCCTCGAAATGGCGCAAGCAACGGTCGTTCTTGCGCCATTTTCATACCCATCCGTGAGGACCGCACATCATGTTGAAAGGCTACGGGGCTGTCATCCTCGAAGGTGCATGGCTGACGCTGCAACTGGCCTTGTCGTCGATGGCGCTGGCCATTGTCCTCGGCCTGATTGGCGTGGCGCTGCGTTTGTCGCCGGTGCGACAACTTGCAGTGTTGGGTGATCTGTATTCCACGGTAATCCGCGGGATTCCCGATCTGGTGCTGATTCTGCTGATTTTCTACGGCGGGCAAAGTGTGCTCAACGCTGTTGCGCCGATGGTCGGCTATGACGACTACATCGAGCTCAGCCCGTTGGCGGCTGGTATTGGCACGCTCGGTTTTATCTTCGGCGCCTACCTCTCGGAAACCTTTCGCGGTGCCTTTATGGCGATTCCCAAAGGCCAGTCCGAAGCCGGCATGGCGTACGGGATGAGCCGCTTCAACGTATTTTTCCGGATATTGGTGCCGCAGATGATTCGCCTGGCGATTCCCGGCTTCACCAATAACTGGCTGGTGCTGACCAAGGCCACCGCGCTGATTTCCGTGGTCGGTCTGCAGGACATGATGTTCAAGGCCAAACAGGCGGCCGACGCGACCCGCGAGCCGTTTACCTTTTTCCTCGCCGTGGCGGCGATGTATCTGGTGATCACCAGTGTCTCGCTGCTGATTCTGCGCTTCATCGAAAAACGCTACTCGGTAGGCGTAAGGGCGGCTGACCTATGATCTTCGACTACACCGTCGTCTGGGATAGCCTGCCGATGTATTTCAGCGGCATGCTGATCACCCTCAAGTTGCTGGCGATTTCCCTGTTTTTCGGCCTGCTTGCCGCTTTGCCCCTGGGCTTGATGCGGGTCTCGAAAAACCGCTGGATAAACCTGCCGGCATGGCTGTTCACTTATGTGATTCGCGGCACGCCGATGCTGGTGCAGCTGTTCCTCATCTATTACGGCCTGGCGCAATTTTCGGCGGTGCGGGAGAGTTTTCTCTGGCCGATGCTGTCCAGTGCGACCTTCTGCGCCTGTCTGGCCTTCGCCGTCAATACCAGCGCGTATACCGCCGAAATCATCGCTGGCAGCCTGAAGGCCACGCCGGCCGGTGAAATCGAAGCCGCCCGCGCGATGGGTATGTCCAAGGCCATGCTATATCGCCGGATTCTGCTGCCCTCGGCGCTGCGTCGTGCGCTGCCGCAGTACAGCAATGAAGTGATCATGATGCTGCAGACCACCAGTCTGGCGTCCATTGTCACGCTGCTCGACATTACCGGCGCGGCCCGCTCGGTCAACGCTCAGTATTATCTGCCTTTCGAGGCGTTCATCACCGCAGGCGTGTTCTACCTGTGCCTGACATTCATTCTGGTGCGACTGTTCAAGCTGGCTGAACACCGCTGGCTGGGCTACCTCGCGCCCCGGAAGGCCTGACATGCAAAGAACCGATCATGTATTGCCGTGGAGCACCCTCGGCACCGAACGCCAGCTGAGCGTGTTCCGTTTCGGCAGCGGCGAACGCAAGGCCTACATCCAGGCCAGCCTGCACGCCGACGAACTGCCGGGCATGCGCACCGCCTGGGAGCTGAAAAAACGTCTGTTGGAGCTGGAAGAGCAGGGCGCGCTCAAAGGCGTCATCGAGCTTGTGCCGGTGGCTAATCCGATCGGCCTGGGGCAATTGCTGCAAGGCGCCCATCAAGGACGTTTCGAATTCGGCAGCGGCAAGAATTTCAACCGAGACTTTGCCGAGTTGAGCGAGCCGGTCGCCGAGTTGCTTGAAGGCCAGTTGGGCGACGATCCGCACAGTAATGTGCAGTTGATCCGCCAGGCCATGACCACTGCGCTGGAAAACCTGCCGCCACCACAAGGCGAGCTGCGCGGCTTGCAGCATTTGCTGCTCAGTCATGCCTGCACCGCTGATGTGGTGCTGGATCTGCATTGCGACGCTGACGCCGCGCTTCACCTCTATGCCTTGCCGCAGCATTGGCCGCAATGGCGTTCCCTGACGGCGCATCTGGATGTCCGGGTGGCGTTGCTGGCCGAAGACTCGGGCGGCAGTTCGTTCGATGAGGCCTGCTCGTTGCCATGGTTGCGGCTGTCGCGGATTTTTCCGGACGCGCAGATTCCTCTGGCGTGTCTGGCGACCACCATCGAGTTGGGCGGTCAGGCCGATACTGGCAAACCCGAAGCCGAGGCTCACGCCGCAGGCATTCTGGCGTTTCTGGCCGAGCAAGGTTTTATCAGTGGCGACTGGCCGCAACCGGCCCATGAAGCCTGCGAAGGCATGCCGTTCGAAGGCACCGAATTGTTGTTCGCGCCGCATCCCGGCGTGGTGACGTTCCTGCGTTCGGCCGGCGACTGGGTCGACGTCGGTGATCCGCTGTTCGAAGTCATCGATCCGCTGTCCGACAAGGTCAGCACGGTCTGCTCCAACACTGCTGGCGTGCTGTTTGCCATCGAGCGGCTGCGTTACGCACAACCGGGTTTCTGGCTGGCTAAAGTGGCGGGGCGTACGCCGCGCCGTCATGGCCGTCTGCTCAACGACTGACTGTTTTGTGAGAATCGAAAGCATGAACAAACTGGAAGTCCAGGATCTGCATAAACGCTATGGCAGCCACGAGGTGCTCAAGGGTGTGTCCCTGACCGCCAAGGCCGGAGATGTGATCAGCATCATCGGTTCCAGTGGTTCTGGCAAAAGCACCTTCTTGCGTTGCATCAACCTGCTGGAGCAGCCCCACGCCGGCAAAATCCTGCTCAACAATGAAGAGCTGAAGCTGGTTGCCAATAAAGACGGTAGCCTCAAGGCCGCCGACCCGAAACAGTTGCAGCGCATGCGCTCGCGGCTGTCCATGGTGTTTCAGCATTTCAATCTGTGGTCGCACATGACCGCGATGGAAAACATCATCGAAGCGCCGATCCATGTGCTGGGCCTGTCGAAAAAAGAAGCGCTGGAAAAGGCCGAGCATTATCTGGCCAAGGTCGGCGTCGCGCATCGCAAGGACGCTTATCCGGGGCATATGTCCGGCGGCGAACAGCAGCGGGTGGCGATTGCCCGGGCACTGGCCATGGAGCCGGAAGTCATGCTCTTCGACGAGCCCACTTCAGCCCTCGATCCGGAGCTGGTCGGCGATGTGCTCAAAGTGATGCAGGCCCTGGCCCAGGAAGGTCGGACCATGGTGGTGGTGACGCACGAAATGGGCTTTGCCCGGGAGGTCTCCAATCAACTGATCTTCCTGCACAAAGGCATGGTCGAGGAGTGCGGCGATCCACGGGAAGTGCTGGTCAACCCGCAGTCCGAGCGTCTGCAGCAATTTTTGTCCGGTAGCCTCAAGTAACGATTGGCGTCGTTTTCGCGATGCCTTTAGCAATAGAACAGGTCATGCTGCGCGCCAGACTGACCGTTCAAGATTCACAGTGAGCCGTTTTCTGTGCTCGAACCTTGCAGGCTGTTCACTCAGTTTGTTCAATAGCGATACGTTCCGGATTGCACGCCATGACTGCCCATCGAATAGGTTTTCTCATCTGGCCCAGCACCAAAGCCTTGACTCTGGCGCTAGCCGAGGAAGCCTTGCGTGTGGCGCAGCGCGTCCATCCCGACGTGCTTTATGAGTTGACCTTCCTGCAAGCGGAAGCGCCGACCGAAGGCGCCTGGCAATTGCCCGGCGAGCCATGGACCGGTCGCCTCGACGGCCTGCAAAAGCTGTTTCTGCTGGCAGACGAGCCGCCGGCGCCGATGCCTCTGGCGCTGAGCAGCGCGGTCAAGCAACTGGTGCGTTCCGGTTGCGTCATCGGCGGCTTGTCGGCGGGGGTTTATCCGCTGGCGCAGTTGGGTTTGCTGGATGGTTATCGCGCGGCGGTGCATTGGCGCTGGCAGGATGATTTCAGCGAACGGTTTCCCAAGGTTATCGCCACCAGCCATTTGTTCGACTGGGACCGCGACCGCCTGACGGCCTGCGGCGGTATGTCGGTGCTTGATCTGCTGCTGGCGGTCCTGGCCCGTGACCACGGTGCCGAGCTGGCCGGTGCGGTTTCCGAAGAGCTGGTTGTCGAGCGGATTCGTGAAGGCGGCGAGCGCCAGCGCATCCCGTTACAGAATCGCCTGGGTTCCAGCCATCCCAAGCTGACCCAGGCTGTGCTGTTGATGGAAGCCAATATCGAAGAACCGCTGACCACCGATGAAATCGCCCAGCACGTGTGCGTGTCCCGTCGCCAGCTGGAACGCATCTTCAAGCAGTATCTCAATCGCGTTCCGAGCCAGTATTACCTGGAGCTGCGCCTCAACAAGGCGCGGCAGATGCTGATGCAGACCAGCAAGTCGATCATTCAGATCGGCCTGTCCTGCGGCTTCTCCTCCGGCCCGCATTTTTCCAGCGCCTACCGCAACTTCTTCGGCGCCACGCCCCGGGAAGATCGCAACCAGCGCCGCAGCAGCAGCCCGTTCGAATTGTCCTCGGTGCCTGCCGAGCGCGGGTAAGGCGGGAGCCTCGCTCCAACAGACCCGCCTCGGAAATCAAAGCATCTGTATCTGCAATTACCTTGGGCCAACGTTTAAACTGCGCCTTTGCGAACCTATATGTCGCATTGCCGAAAGCCACCGAAATTCTCGGTTTTGTGCTGTAACAAGTTGTCGCCTGGCGACAAGGCCGAATGGAAATCAGTCCTTACAATCCCCCCATCGCTCGCCAGTTTCAGGCAGGCGTTCCTCTTCAGGAGACTCCGATGTCCGTTGAGCAAGCTGCGGTGAACCGCGCCGACTTTGACCAGGTAATGGTCCCCAATTACGCTCCAGCCGGTTTTATTCCCGTGCGTGGCGCGGGTTCCCGCGTCTGGGATCAATCGGGCCGCGAGCTGGTCGATTTCTCCGGCGGGATCGCCGTCAACGTATTGGGCCATTGCCATCCGGCGCTGGTCGGTGCCTTGACCGAGCAGGGCAATCAGCTTTGGCACGTATCCAACGTATTCACCAACGAACCGGCGTTGCGCCTGGCGAAAAAACTGGTGGATGCCACCTTCGCCGAGCGTGTGTTCTTCTGTAATTCCGGTGCCGAAGCCAACGAAGCCGCCTTCAAGCTGGCGCGTCGGGTTTCCCACGACTTGTATGGCCCGGAAAAATACGAAATCGTCGCCGCACTCAACAGCTTCCACGGTCGCACGCTGTTCACGGTCAGTGTCGGTGGTCAGCCCAAGTATTCCGATGGTTTTGGTCCGAAGATCACGGGCATCAGCCATATCCCGTACAACGACCTGGATGCACTGAAAGCCGCTGTTACCGACAAGACCTGCGCAGTGGTTCTGGAGCCGATCCAGGGTGAAGGCGGCGTGATGCCGGCTGATCTGGAGTTCCTGCAAGGCGCCCGTCAGCTGTGCGACGAGCACAATGCGCTGTTGATTTTCGACGAAGTGCAGAGCGGCATGGGCCGTAGCGGCCACCTGTTTGCTTACATGCATTACGGCGTGACGCCGGACATTCTTTCCAGCGCCAAAAGCCTGGGCGGCGGTTTCCCGATGGCGGCCATGCTGACCACGGAAAAACTCGCCAAGCACCTCTCGGTCGGTGTCCATGGCACTACTTATGGTGGCAACCCGCTGGCCTGCGCGGTCGGCAATGCAGTGATGGACGTCGTCCATACTCAGGAAGTGCGCGACGGCGTCAAAGCCAGACACGAGAAATTCAAGACGCGTCTGGAGCAGATCGGCGAGAAATACGGCGTATTCAGCCAAGTGCGCGGCCTGGGTCTGCTGATCGGTTGTGTGTTGACCGACGCGTGGAAGGGCAAGGCCAAGGACTTCTTCAATGCCGCCGAGCATGAAGGCGTGATGGTATTGCAGGCCGGTCCCGACGTGATGCGTTTCGCGCCAAGTCTGGTGATTGAAGATGCCGACATCGACGAAGGGCTGGACCGCTTCGAGCGTGCCGTCGCCAAACTGACGCAAGCCTGATAACAGCTGCTGCAGCGCAACACTCCCCGACGCTTGCCCCTTGAGCGGGCGTCGGGCATTTTTCGGGTGCCGTGTGGATAGCGATTCACAGGGCGCTTTTTTTCTGTGCCGGAACTGTCCGGCCGTTTTTTCTGGTAAGGAGTGGCACCATGCTCGTGATGCGCCCCGCGCAAATCGCTGATCTGGCGGAGGTTCAACGCCTCGCCGCCGACAGCCCGATCGGTGTCACGTCCCTGCCCGACGATGCTGGCCGTCTCAGCGACAAGATCAGCGCTTCCGAAGCGTCGTTCTCCGCCGAAGTGAGCTTCAACGGTGAGGAGAGCTACTTCTTCGTCCTCGAAGACAGCGAAACCGGGCGTCTGGTCGGCTGCTCGGGGATTGTCGCCTCGGCAGGCTATTCCGAACCCTTCTACAGCTTTCGCAACGAGACCTTCGTTCACGCTTCCCGCGAACTGAAGATCCACAACAAGATTCACGTGCTTTCCCAGTGCCATGACCTGACTGGCAACAGCTTGCTGACCAGCTTTTATGTGGTTCCCGAACTGGTGGGCAGCGCATGGTCGGAGCTTAATTCCCGTGGCCGCTTGTTGTTCGTCGCCAGCCATCCGGAGCGTTTTGCCGATTCCGTGGTGACCGAGATCGTTGGCTACAGCGATGAAAACGGCGATTCGCCCTTCTGGGATGCCATCGGTCGCAACTTTTTTGACCTGAACTACGCTGCTGCCGAGCGCTTGTGCGGCCTTAAAAGCCGGACCTTCCTCGCCGAGCTGATGCCGCATTACCCGATCTACGTGCCGCTGTTGCCGGACGCCGCCCAGGAAGCCATGGGCCAGGTGCATCCACGGGCGCAAATCACCTTCGACATCCTGATGCGCGAAGGCTTCGAGACCGATCATTACATCGATATCTTCGACGGCGGGCCGACCCTGCATGCACGAGTCTCGGGGATTCGCTCCATTGCCCAGAGCCGACTGGTGCCGGTCAAAGTCGACCAGAACAAGTCCACTGACGCGGGCACTGGCGGCCGGCTGTATCTGGTGGCAAACGGCCTGTTGCAGGATTACCGCGCAGTCTTGCTGGAACTGGACTGGGCACCCGGCAAACCGGTGTTGTTGAGTCTGGAAGCCGCCGAAGCCCTGGGCGTCGGTGAAGGCGCCAGCGTGCGCATCGTGGCGGTCTGAGACAGCCGATTGATTCTGGATTGCAGGTTTAGCGAGTTTCGCGGGCTCCTTCGGGGAATCCGCGCTGAGGAGATAGCATGATCGTTCGTCCCGTAAGCAGCAGTGACCTGCCGGCGCTGATCGAGTTAGCGCGCAGCACAGGCGCCGGCCTGACGACCTTGCCCGCCAATGAAGAACGCCTGGCGCATCGGGTCGGCTGGGCGGAAAAAACTTTCCGTGGCGAAGCCGAGCGTGGCGATGCCGATTACCTGTTCGTGCTTGAAGACGACGACGGGCGCGTTGTCGGCATTTCGGCAATTGCCGGTGCGGTCGGCCTGCGCGAGCCTTGGTACAACTATCGGGTCGGCCTGACGGTCAGCGCTTCCCAGGAACTGAACATTTATCGGGAAATCCCGACCTTGTTCCTGGCCAATGACCTCACCGGCAACTCCGAGCTCTGTTCGCTGTTTCTGCGCAGTGATTCGCGTACCGGCCTCAACGGCCGTTTGCTGGCCAAGGCCCGCATGCTGTTCATTGCCGAGTTCCCGCAGCTGTTCGGCAAGAAGATCATTGCCGAGATGCGTGGCATGTCCGACGAAGAAGGTCACTCGCCGTTCTGGGAGAGTCTGGGGCGGCACTTCTTCAAGATGGAGTTCAGCCAGGCCGATTACCTGACCGGCGTCGGCAACAAGGCCTTCATCGCCGAACTGATGCCCAAGTTCCCGCTGTACACCTGCTTCCTCTCTGAAGACGCGCGCAACATTATTGGCCGCGTACACGCCGATACCGAACCGGCGCTTGCCATGCTCAAGAGCGAAGGCTTCAGCTATCAGGGTTACGTCGATATTTTCGATGCCGGTCCGGCCATCGAGTGCGAGACCGCGAAAATCCGCGCCGTGCGCGACAGTCAGGCGCTGGTGCTGGCCATTGGCACGCCGGGTGATGACGCGACGCCATTTCTTATCCACAACCGCAAACGTGAAGGCTGTCGCATCACTGCGGCCGCAGCGCGGCTGGCTGCTGGCACATTGGTGGTCGACCCGATGACGGCGAAGCGCCTGCGCCTCAGTGCCGGGGATCAAGTCCGCGCCGTGCCGTTGTCCGCAGCCCGGGAGGCAATCTGATGAGCACACTGTATATCGCTGGCGCCTGGCAGGCCGGGCATGGCGAAGCATTCGAATCTCTCAATCCGGTGACCCAGCAAGTGCTGTGGTCCGGACAAGGCGCGTCGGCTGCGCAGGTGGATGTCGCGGTACGCGCGGCACGTCAGGCCTTTCCGGCCTGGGCCAGCCGTTCGCTGGACGAGCGCATCAGCGTGCTGGAAGCGTTCGCCGCCAGCCTGAAAAACAACGCCGACGCCCTTGCCAACTGCATCGGCGCAGAAACCGGCAAGCCACTTTGGGAATCCGCGACTGAAGTCACCAGCATGGTCAACAAGATCGCGATTTCCGTGCAGAGCTACCGTGAGCGGACCGGCGAGAAGAGCGGCCCGTTGGGTGACGCCACTGCCGTGCTGCGCCACAAGCCTCATGGTGTGGTTGCGGTGTTCGGGCCTTACAACTTTCCCGGGCATTTGCCCAACGGCCATATCGTTCCAGCCTTGCTGGCGGGCAACAGCGTGCTGTTCAAGCCCAGCGAGCTGACGCCGAAAGTCGCCGAATTGACCGTCAAATGCTGGATCGAAGCCGGCTTGCCTGCAGGCGTGCTGAATCTGCTGCAAGGCGGCCGTGAAACCGGTATCGCGCTGGCAGCCAATTCCGGCATCGATGGTTTGTTCTTCACTGGCTCCAGCCGCACCGGCAACGCGCTGCATCAACAATTCGCCGGGCGCCCGGACAAGATTCTGGCCCTGGAAATGGGCGGCAATAACCCGCTGGTGGTGGATCAGGTCGCCGATGTCGAAGCGGCGGTGTACACCGTTATCCAGTCTGCGTTCATTTCTGCCGGCCAGCGCTGCACATGTGCCCGTCGCCTGCTGGTGCCGCAAGGCAAGTGGGGCGATGCCTTTATCGAGCGTCTGGTTGAAGTGACGCGCACGATTGAAGTCGGTGCCTTCGACCAACAGCCTGCGCCGTTCATGGGATCGGTAATTTCCCTGCATGCCGCCCAGGCATTGCTGGCCGCGCAGGAACAACTGCTGGCCAATGGCGCCGTTGCCTTGCTGGAAATGACTCAACCGCAGACTTCGGCAGCCTTGCTGACACCGGGCATCCTCGAAGTGACCAAAGTCAGTGATCGTCTCGACGAAGAGCTTTTCGGGCCATTGCTGCAAGTCAGCCGCTACGCTGATTTCGATGCGGCTATCGCCGAAGCCAACGACACTCAATACGGCTTGGCCGCAGGCTTGTTGTCCGACTCGGAAAGCCGTTACCGGCAGTTCTGGCTGCAAAGCCGGGCGGGCATCGTCAACTGGAACAAACAATTGACCGGCGCAGCCAGCAGCGCGCCGTTTGGTGGCGTTGGCGCCTCGGGTAATCATCGTGCCAGCGCCTATTACGCGGCCGATTATTGCGCCTATCCGGTGGCTTCACTGGAAAGCAGCAGCCTGACCTTGCCTGCAACCCTGACGCCGGGCGTGCGGCTTTCCTGATGTGCCGTCCTGACGCCTATAAAAAAAGATCCACGGAGCCGTGCCGATGAAATCCTGTGAAGTCAATTTTGACGGCCTTGTAGGGCCGACCCACAACTACGGTGGACTGTCCTACGGCAACGTCGCGTCCCAGAGCAACAGCCAGCAGTCCTCGAACCCGCGTGAAGCGGCGTTGCAGGGCCTGGCGAAAATGAAAGCGCTGATGGAGATGGGTTTTACCCAAGGTGTACTGGCCCCGCAGGAGCGTCCGGATGTTGGCGGCCTGCGCAAGCTGGGTTTCAGCGGCAGCGATGCGCAAGTGATCGAGCAAGCGGCGAAGCAAGCCATGCCTTTGTTGGTCGCCAGCTGCTCCGCATCGAGCATGTGGGTCGCCAACGCCGCAACGGTCAGCCCGAGCGCCGACACTGCCGATGGCCGCGTGCATTTCACGGCCGCCAACCTCAACTGCAAATATCACCGCAGCATCGAACACCCCACGACGAGCCGTGTGCTCGGGGCGATGTTCGCCAATCAGCAACACTTTGCCCATCATGCCGCCTTGCCTGCGGTTGCGCAGTTTGGCGACGAAGGTGCAGCCAACCACACCCGCCTGTGCCGTGATTACGGCGAAGCCGGCGTCGAGTTTTTCGTGTTCGGCCGCAGCGCGTTCGACACGCGCTATCCCGCACCACAGAAATACCCGGCCCGCCAGACGCTGGAAGCTTCGCAAGCCGTGGCGCGCCTGCATGGCTTGAGCGACAGCGGAGTGGTCTATGGCCAGCAGAATCCGTCGGTCATTGATCAGGGCGTGTTCCACAACGATGTGATCGCCGTCGGCAATGGCGAGGTGTTGTTCTATCACGAGGATGCGTTCATCCACACTGACAGCATGCTCGCCGAGTTGCAGGAAAAGCTCGCCGCTTGCGGCGGCCAGTTGCGTGCGATTTGCGTGCCCCGCGCCGAAGTTACGGTCGAGGACGCAGTGCGCTCTTACTTGTTCAACAGTCAATTGCTGTCCCGCGCCGATGGCTCGATGCTGCTGATCGTGCCGGAAGAGTGTCGCGGCAACGAGCGTGTCTGGCGCTATTTGCAAGGCCTGATCGCCGGTGCAAACCCGGTGGCGGAAGTGAAAGTCTTCGATCTCAAGCAGAGTATGCAAAACGGCGGTGGCCCGGCATGCCTGCGTTTGCGCGTCGCGCTCAATGAAACCGAGCTGGCGGCGGTCAACCCAGGGGTTATCATGACGGCGCCGTTGTACGCCACGCTGACGGAGTGGGTCGATAAGCACTATCGCGATCGCATGAGCGAAACCGATCTGGCCGATCCGCAACTGTTGCTTGAATGTCGCGCGGCACTGGATGAATTGACCCAGATCCTTAAACTGGGCGCGGTCTATCCTTTCCAGTGTGTTTGACCCCGAGGCGCGTCTGATGCAAGACATCGGGCGCCAGATTTTTCCTCTCTATAGAGAATTCGATTATGAGCGACACCCTGCAGTTGATCCTTGAAGACACCGATGGCACCCAGCTGGAAACTTCCTGCACCCGCGTCGCTGTCATGTGGCAGGGCAAGGAATTGTGGATCCAGCACGATGGCCGTGGCCAGTTGCTGATCGGCGTTGACGTCGAAGAAGGCGATGCCGAATACGCCAATCTGTTGCTGCGCCCTTTGGCCACCAATCTGGTCAGCCTGCAACTGGAAATGGAGCCGGCTGAGGTTGGCGACGACGAAGAGCACGTCCACGGTCCGGACTGCAATCACGATCACTAAGGAACACCGCCAATGCTCGCCCTCGGCAAACTGCTTGAACTGACCCTGGCTGGACGTGAACCAGCGGAAAAGACTCAAACGACTGTCGGCGGCGTGCGCTTGCGCTGGCTGAGCGAAGGGGCGCTGGAAGTGCGTCCGCCGCAGGATCTGGACAACGGCACTGACCTGCTGCTGTCCGCCGGTATCCACGGCAACGAAACCGCGCCCATCGAGCTGCTGGACGAATTGATCCACAGCATTGCGCGCAACGAGCTCAAGCCTCGCGCACGAATTCTTTTTCTGTTTGGCAATCCCGAAGCGATTCGTCGCGGCGAGCGCTACGTCGAACAGGACGTCAACCGGTTGTTTAACGGCGGTCACGAACTCAGCGGCGGCCCGGAAGCGCTGCGTGCCTGTGAGCTGGAGCGTCTGGCCGATACCTTTTTCAGCCTGCCGGACCGCTATCGCCTGCATTACGACCTGCACACCGCAATTCGCGGCTCGAAGATCGAGCAATTCGCGTTGTACCCCTGGAAAGAAGGTCGCCAGCATTCCCGTCGTGAACTGGCGCGGCTGCGGGCAGCGGGGATGGAAGCGGTGCTGTTGCAGAACAAGCCGTCCATCGTGTTCAGCTCTTATACCTACGACAAGCTCGGCGCTGAGTCTTTCACCCTGGAACTGGGCAAAGCCCGGCCTTTCGGGCAGAACCAGCAGGTCAACATCAAGCCTTTGCATGCGCGGCTGGTGCAGATCATCGATGGCAGCGAAACCGAGGACGAAGCAAGTCTGGATGGTTTGCAGCTGTTCAGCGTGGCGCGGGAAATCATCAAGCACAGCGATGCGTTCCGGCTGCACTTGCCGGTCGACGTGGAAAACTTTTCCGAACTGGATAAAGGCTACGTGCTGGCTGAAGATCTGGCCGATTCGCGCTGGATCGTCGAGGAGGAGGGTGCGCGCATCATTTTCCCTAATCCCAAGGTCAAGAATGGCCTGCGTGCGGGGATATTGATTGTGCCGACTACGGATGATGGGTTGGGCGTGTAGAGAAGCAATCTCTGCGTCGCCTGGACGTCCTATCCGTAGATCCGTTGTTGCGAGGCTTGCCCACGAATCGGCCGTAGGAGCGACTTTAGTCGCGAAGGCATCAATTGCCTTCCCGGCTAAAGCCGGTCCCACACCAGGCCTTTCCCACAGTTTTGCTGTTTAGCCTACGGCCTTCTGCAAGGTCAGGCCGCGACGCAGGTCGCGCAGCTTGTTCACGGTATCGGCGCAAGTCTTCGCCGCTTCCTGGCCTTTGTGCAGGAAATGCTCGAAGAAGAACTTCTGATGTTCTTCGCCGGCGTGGAAGTGATGCGGCGTCAGCACCACCGAGAACACCGGTACTTCGGTTTCCAGCTGCACTTGCATCAAGGCGCTGACCACCGATTGGGCGACGAAATCATGTCGGTAGATGCCGCCGTCAACCACCAGCGCGGCACCGACAATGCCCGCATAGCGACCGCTATTGGCCAGCAACTTGGCGTGCAGAGGGATTTCAAACGCACCACCGACTTCGAAGAAATCGATATCGGCTTCGGTGTAGCCATGCGTGGCCATTTCAGCGACAAAGCCGATTCGGCTCTGATCGACAATTTCTTTGTGCCAGCAGGCCTGGATAAACGCGATACGTTCGTTCGAATGGTTTTTGCTTTTGCTGTCTATTGCGGTGGGTTGCATGTGTTCTGTCTCCTGTTTGTGAAAAAACAGGGCGCTTTGGATCGAAAGGGATTCAAGGGGTACGAACACACTTCGCCAGAACGATTGAGTTCATGGCATTGCTGTACGGACGGTCCTTTGCTGCCAATCCCGTTCTCTCTTCATCCGGACTATAACCGTCGGCCCCGGAATCCAACCGGGTCTGCTGACCTTGCACCGCTTTGGCAGTGCAAGCGCTCGCGGGCTAAACGCATTGCGCGTCATTACCGCCGGTGGGGAGTCGCACCCCGCCCTGAGAACGTTTTACCGATAGCAATAATGTGTCGGCGGGCAGTTTTTATCACAGTTTCTGAAATATGCATAAACGCTTTAGTCGGGTAGTGCTGCGTTTTTCTTATAACGAATTGATGCATTGGCGTTGCGCCGCCTTGATTATCTCGCTCGATGGCCTTAGTAATACCTTGATTCAAACCCCGAATTCGTTCCCAAGGAGCTTCACGTGACGGTCATTGATCTGCGCAGCGACACAGTTACTCAGCCAACCACCGGCATGCTGGCCGCCATGGCGCAAGCACCGTTGGGTGACGATGTGTATGGCGAAGATCCGAGCGTCAACACTCTGGAAGCGCGGCTTGCCGAAGAACTGGGCTTTGCCGCTGCATTGTTTGTACCCTCCGGCACCATGAGCAATCTGCTGGGATTGATGGCCCATTGCGAGCGTGGCGACGAGTACATCGTCGGCCAGCAAGCGCACACCTATAAATACGAAGGTGGCGGCGCGGCGGTGCTCGGTTCCATTCAGCCTCAGCCAATTGAGGTGCAGCCCGATGGCTCGCTGGATCTGGGGCAGGTGCTGGCGACCATCAAACCGGATGATTTTCACTTCGCCCGCACGCGTTTGCTGGCACTGGAAAACACCATGCAAGGCAAAGTGCTGTCGCTGGCTTATCTGGCGTCCGCGCGCAAGCTGACGCAGGAGCAAGGCCTTGCGCTGCATCTCGATGGCGCGCGTCTTTACAACGCAGCGGTCAAACTGGGCGTCGGTGCGCGGGACATCACCCAGCATTTCGATTCGGTTTCGGTGTGTCTGTCCAAAGGCCTGGGTGCGCCCGTTGGTTCAGTGCTGTGCGGCTCGCGGGAATTGATCGGCAAGGCGCGCCGTCTGCGCAAGATGGTCGGTGGCGGCATGCGTCAGGCGGGAATGCTCGCTGCGGCGGGGATGTATGCGCTGGATCATCAGGTCGAGCGCCTGGCGGATGACCACGACAATGCGGAGTTTCTCGCCCGGGGTCTGGCCGATCTTGGCTATCAGGTGGAGCCAGTACAGACCAACATGGTTTATGTGCAGATCGATAATCGGTCAGAAGCGCTGAAGACATTCTGCGCCGAGCGTGGCATCCGGCTCAGCGCCGCACCGCGCCTGCGTATGGTCACGCACCTGAATGTTTCCCGTACCCAGATCGAACAAGTCATCGCGACGTTCGCCGAGTTTGCCCGTGCTTGAAGTGCCGATAGTCCAGTAGCTTGTTTCTATCGAACAAACACGCTGTACCGACGACGCAACGCCTATATAATGCGGCCCTTTGCCGTCGCTACGTCAATTGACGTTTTGCACTTGCCTCTGGCCGCAGTCTCCGTGGAAGAACCTATGAAAAGCGCAGAAATCCGTGAAGCCTTCCTGGGCTTCTTCGAAGAGCAGGGCCACACCCGTGTCGCCTCCAGCTCTTTGATCCCGGGCAATGACCCAACCCTGCTGTTCACCAACGCGGGCATGAACCAGTTCAAGGATTGCTTCCTGGGCCAGGAAAAACGGGCCTACACCCGTGCCGTGAGCAGCCAGAAGTGCGTGCGCGCCGGTGGCAAGCACAATGACCTGGACAACGTCGGTTACACCGCGCGCCACCACACTTTTTTCGAAATGCTCGGCAACTTCAGTTTTGGCGATTATTTCAAGCGCGACGCCATCACCTACGCCTGGACGTTCCTGACCTCGGACAAATGGCTGAACCTGCCCAAGGAAAAACTCTGGGTCACGGTCTATGCCACCGATGACGAAGCCTACGATATCTGGACCAAGGAAATCGGCGTACCTGCCGAGCGCATGGTCCGTATCGGCGACAACAAGGGCGCGCCCTACGCCTCGGACAACTTCTGGACCATGGGCGATACCGGCCCGTGTGGCCCGTGCACCGAGATTTTCTTCGACCACGGCGCTGACATCTGGGGCGGGCCACCAGGCTCGCCGGAGGAAGATGGCGATCGCTACATCGAAATCTGGAACAACGTGTTCATGCAGTTCAATCGCACTGCCGATGGCGTGTTGCACCCGTTGCCAGCGCCGTCGGTGGATACCGGCATGGGCCTGGAGCGGGTCAGCGCCGTTTTGCAGCACGTGAACTCCAACTACGAGATCGACCTGTTCCAGAGCCTGCTGGCCGCTGCGGCCAGGGCCATCGGCTGCACCAATGACAACCAGGCTTCGCTGAAAGTCGTGGCTGACCACATTCGCTCCTGCGGTTTCCTGATCGCCGATGGCGTGCTGCCGTCCAGCGACGGTCGCGGTTACGTGCTGCGGCGCATCATTCGTCGTGCGTGCCGTCACGGTAACAAACTGGGCGCCAAGGGCAGTTTCTTCTATCAGATCGTCTCCGCGCTGGTCGCCGAAATGGGCACTGCCTTCCCGGAACTGACCCAGCAACAGACGCACATTGAACGTGTGCTCAAAGCTGAAGAAGAGCAGTTCGCCAAGACCCTTGAACAGGGCCTGAAAATCCTCGAACAGGATCTGGCTGAGCTCAAAGGCACCGTGGTTCCCGGCGACGTAGTGTTCAAACTCTACGACACCTACGGTTTTCCGATGGACCTGACCGGCGACATCGCCCGCGAACGCAACCTGACCCTCGACGAGGAAGGTTTCGAGCGCGAGATGGAGGCCCAGCGCGTGCGCGCCCGTTCGGCCAGTTCGTTCGGCATGGACTACAACAGCCTGGTCAAGGTTGACGTGGCGACCAACTTCATCGGCTACAAAGCCACCCGCAGTGATGCCAGCGTCGTTGCTCTTTATAAGGACGGCAAGGCGGTTGAACAGTTGGGCGAAGGTGAAGAGGGCGTTGTGATCCTCGACACCACGCCTTTCTATGCCGAGTCCGGCGGTCAGATCGGCGATTGTGGTTTCATTCAGGCGGGCGACGTGCGTTTCGACGTGCGTGACACCACCAAGACCGGTGGTGCGTTCCTGCATCATGGCGTTGTGGCGGCTGGCAGCCTGAAGGTTGGCGCTGCGGTGAATGCCGAAGTGGAGGCTGAGGTTCGCCATGCCACTTCGCTGAACCACTCGGCGACGCACTTGCTGCACGCCGCTTTGCGTCAGGTGCTGGGCGAACATGTGACCCAGAAGGGTTCGCTGGTCAACAGTCAGCGTCTGCGCTTCGACTTCAGCCACTTTGAAGCAATCAAGCCGGAGCAGTTGAAAGCCCTGGAAGAAATCGTCAACGAGCAGGTGCGCAAGAACACCGCTGTCGAGACGATTGAAACCGATATCGAGACCGCCAGGCAGAAAGGCGCCATGGCGCTGTTCGGCGAGAAGTACGGCGACAGCGTGCGGGTCCTGAGCATGGGCGGTGATTTCTCCGTTGAGCTGTGCGGTGGCATTCACGCCGAACGCACCGGCGACATCGCGGTGTTCAAGATCGTCAGCGAAGGCGGCGTTGCTGCCGGCATACGGCGTATCGAGGCGGTGACTGGCGCTGCGGCCCTGGCCTACCTTAATTCGGCCGAAGATCAACTCAAGGAAGCCGCGACCCTGATCAAGGGCAATCGCGACAACCTGCTGGACAAGCTTGCGGCTGTGCTCGAGCGCAATCGTCTGCTGGAAAAACAGCTGGAACAATTGCAGGCCAAGGCTGCCAGCGCTGCGGGTGACGATCTGTCGTCTGCTGCACTGGATGTCAAAGGCGTGAAAGTACTGGCCGTACGCCTGGACGGTCAGGATGGCAAGGCGCTGCTGGCGCTTGTCGATCAGTTGAAGAACAAGCTCGGTCGCGCAGTGATCCTGCTCGGCGGTGTTCATGAAGATAAGGTCGTACTGGTTGCAGGCGTGACCAAGGACCTGACTGGCCAACTCAAAGCCGGTGATTTGATGAAGCAGGCGGCCGCCGCCGTGGGTGGTAAAGGTGGCGGTCGTCCTGATATGGCGCAAGGCGGCGGCGTCGATGCGAGTGCGCTGGATGCAGCGCTGGCGTTGACTGTTCCTTTTGTCGAGCAGGGTATTTAAGTCGACCTTCCAGGCCTGTTGCGCGGCAGCAGGCCTTGGCGCTTGGGTTTGAACGTTTAATGGGCGCCCTTAATGGGCTGAGGCGGCTTTGAGATGGCTTTAATCGTACAAAAATTTGGAGGCACCTCGGTAGGCTCCGTTGAGCGCATCGAGCAGGTCGCTGACAAGGTCAAAAAATTCCGCGAAGCAGGCGATGACCTGGTCGTGGTGCTGTCGGCCATGAGCGGTGAGACCAATCGTCTGATCGAACTGGCCAGGCAGATCAGCGATCAGCCGGTTCCTCGTGAACTGGACGTGATCGTTTCCACGGGTGAGCAGGTAACCATCGCGTTGCTGGCCATGGCCTTGATCAAGCGTGGTGTGCCAGCGGTTTCCTATACCGGCAATCAGGTTCGTATCTTGACGGACAGCGCGCATAACAAGGCGCGTATCCTGCAGATAGACGATCAGAAAATTCGCGCTGACCTGAAGGCCGGTCGTGTGGTAGTTGTCGCCGGTTTCCAGGGCGTCGATGAGAACGGCAACATCACGACCCTGGGTCGTGGTGGTTCCGATACCACTGGCGTGGCGCTGGCAGCAGCGCTCAAGGCTGATGAGTGCCAGATCTATACCGACGTCGATGGCGTCTATACCACTGACCCGCGAGTGGTGTCGCAAGCTCAACGCCTGGACAAGATCACCTTCGAAGAGATGCTGGAAATGGCCAGCCTCGGTTCCAAGGTGCTACAGATCCGCGCTGTCGAGTTTGCCGGCAAATACAACGTTCCGCTGCGCGTATTGCACAGCTTCAAGGAGGGTCCGGGCACCCTCATTACCATTGATGAAGAGGAATCCATGGAACAGCCGATCATTTCCGGCATCGCTTTCAACCGCGATGAAGCCAAGCTGACCATCCGTGGTGTGCCAGACACGCCGGGCGTGGCCTTCAAGATTCTCGGGCCGATCAGTGGCGCGAATATCGAAGTCGACATGATCGTGCAGAACGTTGCGCACGATAACACCACCGACTTCACCTTCACCGTTCACCGCAATGACTATCAGGCGGCCTTGCAGGTGCTTGAAAAGACCGCCAGCGAAATCGGTGCGCGTGAGGTTTCTGGCGATACCAAGATTGCCAAGGTGTCGATTGTCGGCGTCGGTATGCGTTCCCACGCGGGTGTTGCCAGTCGTATGTTCGAAGCGTTGGCGAAAGAGAGCATTAACATCCAGATGATCTCGACGTCGGAAATCAAGGTTTCCGTGGTGATCGAAGAAAAGTATCTGGAGCTGGCAGTACGTGCCCTCCACACTGCGTTCGAGCTGGATGCGCCCCGACAGGGTGAGTAATGCATGGTCAAAAGGCGCGGCTTGACCGCGCCTTTTGGTTTATTGATGGCGCAAAGCCTGTTCTTTTCTTTGCGCTGGTCAATACTCAGGCTGCGCCCGCTCGAACGCTGATGCGGCCTGCCGGTTCTGACGACTGTTGTCCCTGAATGTAATGCGTGAGGAGAAAGGTATGCTGATTCTGACTCGTCGATGCGCAGAGAGCCTGATTATTGGTGATGGCGAAATTACCGTGACCGTGCTCGGCGTCAAAGGTAATCAGGTGCGAATTGGTGTCAACGCGCCCAAGGAAGTCGCTGTTCACCGTGAAGAGATTTACCTGCGCATCAAGAAAGAGAAGGACCAGGAACCAAGCCATTAATTTTTATTGAATTTTTGGTTTGCAAACGGGGAAAAGGGTGGTTATTATACGCCCCGTGTTGCGGAGAGCTGGCCGAGTGGCCGAAGGCGCTCCCCTGCTAAGGGAGTACACCTCAAAAGGGTGTCGGGGGTTCGAATCCCCCGTTCTCCGCCATTATTTGCGTAGTACGTTGTTTCTGGCTTAATCTGTAAGTGTTTGAATTTACTAGATAAAGTGCTTGACCAGAAGATTCAACGGCCTATAATGCGCGGCAACAAATGCACTCGTAGCTCAGCTGGATAGAGTACTCGGCTACGAACCGAGCGGTCACAGGTTCGAATCCTGTCGAGTGCACCATTTAAAGGTTGTTTGCAGTAATGCAGATAACTTGCTTCAAGCCAGCGGTGGTCTGGTTTATCAAACGCCAATGCACTCGTAGCTCAGCTGGATAGAGTACTCGGCTACGAACCGAGCGGTCACAGGTTCGAATCCTGTCGAGTGCACCAAACACCAAAAAGCCCGCATCTCGATGCGGGCTTTTTGCCGTCTAGCGTTTGCCTTTTACGCAGCCCATCTCATCGAAAGTGACCTGACTGCTGCGGCCCTTCTTCTCGTTGTATGTGTAGCGAGTTTCTCCGTTTCGACTCACCACTTTGTCTGGTCTGCCCAGCAAGCTTTCGACGTCGCGCTTGGTCATTCCGGCTGGAGTCTGTTGATTGATGATCGCCCGGCGCCGTTGTTCAGCGCTCAAGCGGTTGCCGCAGCCGTCGTCGCGCTGCCCTACAACCGTCAGTTCCTTTTCCTGGCGAGCTGCTGCGGTTTGTCGGCGTAGTGATGGCTCGTGGGGCGGGAGTAGCGCGGGATTGCCGCTGCTTCCAGGCGAAGCGTTGAAGGCGTTCTGTAATTGCATGCCATGATCGCTTGGGCATCCAAGGGATGTGTAGGTGACATTGCCAGCAGGATCTTCGCAGCGCTGCACGATGGTCGCATGCAGGGATAGCGGTAGGCAGAGCAGGGCGCTGCACAGTAGTAACTGGCGGGTTTGGAAGTTCATGCGGCGTCCTCCGTGACGTGTCTGGCCCCAAGGCTAAACAAATGCAGATTGGTCGACGAGCGTGTTTTCTTGGCCGGATGTTGCGTTGTCGTAGTACTGACTCCCGCATTGTTTAAGTTTGTGTTGCAAGCGCTTGTTCCAGGCTGAATTTTGTAGCGTGCGACATGCTCAGGCGGTGTATGATTGCGCGCGTCAGCCCCGCCGGGGCTTGTGGAATCCCTCCATGGACTTACCCAGTAGCTACTCAACAGTTTTTTTCAACAATCATGCATTAACTGATTGATCTCCTGGCGTGCTCCGCTGCTGGGAGTGGAGTTCGCCTATGACTCAAATTGAAGTAAAAAAAACGCAGGAAAGTCTGCAGGATCGTCTGGCTCAAGTCATCGAGCTCCTGCAGCGCCAGCGTATCGTTGAAGATCTGACCCACCGCCAGGAGGGTCAGAATCAAGACCGCGTAGAAAATCTCGTTCACCGGCAGAACCTCGTCGAGTTGCAACGCAAGCTCGATGATCTTCACTCCGCCGACGTCGCCTACATTCTTGAAGCGCTGCCACTTGAAGATCGTCTGACGGTTTGGCAACTGGTCAAGGCTGAGCGCGACGGCGACATCCTCCTCGAAGTTTCCGATTCCGTCAGGGAAACGCTGATCGCCGACATGGACGATCACGAACTGTTGGCTGCGGCCAAGGAGATGGACGCCGACGAACTCGCTGACCTTGCCCCCGAATTACCTCGTGATGTTGTCCATGAGCTCATGGAGGCTCTGGATAGCCAGCAACGTGAGCGCGTGCGTTCGGCCTTGTCTTACGATGAGGAGCAAGTCGGCGCCCTGATGGACTTCGAGATGGTGACCATTCGGGAGGACGTCAGTCTCGAAGTCGTGTTGCGTTATCTGCGTCGTCTCAAAGAACTGCCTGGCCACACTGACAAACTTTTCGTTGTCGATTACGACGGTGTGCTCAAGGGTGTGCTGCCTATCAAGCGTCTGTTGGTCAACGACCCTGAGAAGCAGGTTTCCGAGGTCATGGCTAATGATCCGGTGAGTTTTCACCCGGACGGCGATGCCTACGAGGCCGCGCAAGCCTTTGAGCGGTATGACTTGATTTCATCGCCGGTGGTGGACAAGAACGGCAAGTTGATCGGCCGTCTGACCATTGACGAAATGGTCGACCTCATTCGTGAAGAAAGCGAAACCGAAGTCCTCAACATGGCGGGTCTGCGTGAGGAAGAAGATATCTTCGCCTCCGTCTGGAAGTCGTTGCGTAACCGTTGGGCCTGGCTGGCAGTCAATCTGGTGACTGCTTTCATTGCGTCCCGGGTCATCGGCTTGTTCGAAGGCTCGATCGAAAAGCTTGTGGCGCTGGCTGCCTTGATGCCTATCGTTGCGGGCATTGGCGGAAACTCTGGCAATCAGACGATTACCATGATCGTTCGGGCGATGGCACTGGATCAGGTCAGTACCGGTAATACGTCGCGTCTGCTGCGCAAGGAGTTGGTCGTAGGTTTGATCAACGGCGTGGTGTGGGGCGGGGTAATCGGTATTGTCGCCTACATGCTGTATGGCAGCTGGTCATTGGGTGTGGTCATGACTGCTGCGATGACCCTGAACCTTCTGCTGGCTGCGCTGATGGGCGTTACGATCCCTATGACTCTGGCTCGTTTGGGGCGCGACCCGGCTATGGGGGCCAGTGTGATGATTACCGCGATGACCGACAGCGGTGGTTTCTTTATCTTCCTGGGTCTGGCAACCATCTTCCTGCTTTGATTTGCATGCATAAAAAAACCGCCTCCTGAGAGGCGGTTTTTTTTGTCTTGAAAATACGTCTTACAGGCATTAAAGAAAATGACTACAACAATAAAACCAGTAGCGTGCTGGCTAGTTTTTTGATCTTGCTGTCAGGCTTCGTTATCTGCAGCAAGTTCGGTGTCATGGGCGATCAAGGAAACAAGAGCATTCTGTTGGCGGTGCGAAAGTTGCCGGAAACGTTGCAGCAATTCCCGTTCATGCAGGGACAGCTCAGGGCTATCAAGGCGCAGGCTTGGCTCATCGCCCAGCGCACCTTCCTGAATCAAGCTTTGTTCGAGGCGAGCAATGATCTCGGAGTTCATGCTGCGATGATGATTTTTGGCTACCTCTTGCACACGATTCCGCATGCCGTCTGGTAGGCGTACAACGAACTTGTCAGCCGTACGGCTGGAATAAGTAGCCTGTTTCATAGGGCTCATATATTTAACCGGTTAGTTCAGGGGGGAGCGGTTCTAGCAAGTCGCCGCAATATGTCATTCTCTGACAGTCAATTTGGCAAAATGTTCAATCCGGATTGGTCTCAGAGGCCGCCATCATGCCTCAATACGCCGGATCCTTGGCGTCAATTCTGTGACAAATGTTGACCTACATAAAGGCGATTTGCCAGCACCGATTGTCAGAATTGCGAGCGGCTCTGCAAAAAACTGATTCTGCCGCCCATCTGTCTGGCATCCGTCGTCCGTGGCTGCCAAATGCCATGATGGCTATCTGTCTTCAGCTTAGAGGCAATTGCAGTAAATACTAATGCGCGCCGACGGACGACAGAAATTTTCTGTATTCGCGGGCCGGTCAGGGCGGAGGATCCCAGGAGAGTGTTAATGCTCGCAAATTGCTGGCGTTGAGGCGGAACGATTACGGTGCATGGCGCAGGCGCAAAGCGGTTAGCGCAGCACTGGATCAAATTTGAAGCGGCGGCCCAGCATCAGGGCGACCAGGAATGCACAGAACGAAGCTCCGCCCGCAATTCTTGTGGCATAGCTCAGCGGTTCGGTGTTGGCTGGAAGCAGCAGGTCGATGCAGGTGAGCATGAGCGTCAGCGTGATGAAAAGCGCGGCGGGTTTTGACATGGCAATTCTCGTTGGGGGCGATTCTTAGAAAACCCAGCGTGGCTGGCTTTGAGTCGTCTGGGCTGCCGCGTCACTTTCGTTGGCAACCATCGCTGATTCGTGACGTTGCTTAGCCATAATTGCCAATTGGGGCGCCTGGCGCAGCAGGTGATGTGGCTGGGGCTGAATGGCCACTGACTGGGTCTGTGAACCGTCATCGTGAAAATGAAAAGTCACCAATGCGACCAGCGCTGCTGCGTTCAACACTGATAGTAGGGCGACGTTCATCTTCGTGTACCTCCAACGGAACTTTCTTAAGGAGCTGTTCTCCACTGTCTAAACAGTGCATTCCGCATGCCAGTAATTTAATGTAAAAAAACACATAAAAATCAATAAGTTATGAAGTCTTCCCAATCGATTCAGGTTGCGTTTTGCAATGATGGCCTTTTGCAGTAGTGCAATTTGCATGATGGCTATTCGAAGGCTACGTCTGAGCGATGTGTACTACAGGGTCTGCCAGCAATCACGACATGACAAAATCAGGCTGTGCCGTTAACATGCACGCCGTTCCGCTGGTGCCTTAACCTGGACTGGCAACTGTGTCTCAGTAGCTCAATTGGATAGAGCATCCCCCTCCTAAGGGGAAGGTTGGCAGTTCGAACCTGCCCTGGGACACCATATTAATGACGGCGTCCGGCATTCCTGATTCAAGTGCTGTCCGTTTGTATTAGCAGTCGCACCACTCCCCGTTTTCATGGCCACTAGCATGCGTTCGAGATGACAATGCATGTGCGTCGAATTCGATCAGGACGCATCGTGGCCTGGACTGGCAGAAAACAACTCAAGACAGATAGTCAGTCCGACCTTCACCGGTAGTTCGCTGTAGGCGAGCAGGCTATTGAACTCACCAAACGTTGCCTCCTGCCTACTCCCCCAAGCTCAGCTTTCATGGAAAAACGGGTTACTCCAGATGCTCTGGTTTGACCGGGTCGCCCGATTTCATATCCAGCTGCACCCTCATGTCTTCGAACATCAAGTCGTAGAACTTGTGATTTGACCCAATGCTGCTATGCGTTTTGGGAATACCGTACTTTTCAAGAATTTTCGTTACATTCCTGGCAAAGTTGTAGGCTTGATCCTTGGGAAGGAAGAACGTTTCCTTCATATCTTTACCCTCGATCGAACCCTGCAATGTGAACTGTATCCCTTTGCCTTCCTGCGGATCATTGAGCACTTCATAGCCGAGTTGCAGGTTGTAGCTGACGTCGTTCTTATTCAGCGCGTGGCGCTCGAAGTGCAGATGTCCGGGGTCGAACGTTGCCATTTTCGGCTCTCCTCATAAATAAGTAATGCCAGGTTTCTCGATGCTGATACGGGTGCCAGCCGTGCCCTGAACGATGGCCTCGATGTCTGATAGGGAGCCGATCACTGCGGCGTTACCGGTGTGGCGGGCGAACTCGCAGGCGGCCTGGACCTTCGGTCCCATGGAGCCTGCCGCAAAGCCGAGTTTTTCAATTTCGTCGGGGTGGGCCTGAGCTATGGCTTTCTGGGTTGGTTTGCCGAAATCGATGTAGGCGGCATTGACATCGGTGGCGATCACCAGCAGATCGCTTTCCAGCTGTTCAGCCAGCAGCGCCGAGCACAGATCTTTATCGATTACCGCTTCGACGCCCTGCAGTTTGCCGCTGGCGCTGTACATCGTCGGGATACCGCCACCACCCGCGCAAATGACAATACTGTCTTTTTCCAGCAGCCACTTGATCGGGCGAATTTCAAAAATACGTTTGGGTCTTGGACTGGCAACTACACGGCGGTACTTGTCACCATCCGGGGCAATCGCCCAGCCTTTTTCGGCCGCAAGTTTTTCCGCTTCAGCCTTTGCGTAGACTGGGCCGATGGGTTTGGTGGGGTTCTGGAACGCCGGGTCATCGGCATCGACTTCGACCTGAGTGAGCAGGGTGGCAAAGGGCACTTCGAAGTCCAGCAGGTTGCCCAGTTCCTGTTCGATGATATAGCCGATCATGCCTTCGGTTTCGGCACCAAGCACGTCCAGCGGGTAAGGCGAAACCGACGTGTAGGCTGCCGCCTGCAGCGACAGCAGGCCGACCTGCGGACCATTGCCATGGGCAATTACCAGTTGATTGCCAGGATGAACCTTGGCGATCTGTTCGGTGGCGATCCGGATGTTGGCGCGCTGATTGTCCGAGGTCATGGGTTCACCACGGCGGAGCAGGGCGTTGCCGCCCAGAGCAACGACGATACGCATAATGCACTCCTTTCAAAAAGGTTGTTAACAACACGATGATCGTTCCCGCGGTCCCCCCCATGTGACGCAGAGCGTGGGATGATCACCGCGTCAGTTGTTACATGTCAGCCAAAGTCGACACCAGAATCGCTTTGATCGTGTGCATACGGTTTTCCGCTTGCTCGAAGGCGATGCAGGCTGGCGACTCGAACACGTCGTCGGTGACTTCAATGCCATTGCTCAGCTCCGGGTATTGCTCTGCGATCTGTTTGCCGATTTTGGTGTCGCTGTTGTGAAACGCTGGCAGACAGTGCATGAACTTGGTGCGCGGATTATCGGTGGCTTTCATCAGTTGCGCGTTGACCTGGTATGGCAATAGTTGCTTGATGCGTTCAGCCCAGGCTTCTACGGGTTCTCCCATCGAAACCCAGACATCAGTGTGAATGAAGTCCACGCCTTTGACGGCGGCTTTAGGGTCTTCGGTCAGGGTGAGGCGAGCACCGCTTTCCTCTGCGTATTTTTTGCAGCGAGCGACCAGGTCGTCTGCCGGCCACAAGGCTTTTGGCGCGGCGATGCGTACGTCCATGCCGAGCTTGGCGCCGACCAGCAGCAGCGAGTTGCCCATATTGTTACGGGCGTCGCCTAAATAGGCGTAACTGATCTC
Source organism: Pseudomonas sp. DSP3-2-3 (assembly GCF_049898225.1). Classification (NCBI taxonomy): domain Bacteria; kingdom Pseudomonadati; phylum Pseudomonadota; class Gammaproteobacteria; order Pseudomonadales; family Pseudomonadaceae; genus Pseudomonas; species Pseudomonas sp. DSP3-2-3. The sequence continues at coordinate 599,005 of NZ_JAFCXH010000001.1, forward strand.
ATGAATCGGCTTGTCCGCGTTTTCACGCATCGTCAGTACATCGGCAATCATTTGTGTCGGGTGGTATTCATCGGTCAGTCCGTTGAACACTGGCACACCGGCAAATTTGGCAAGTTCTTCGACGATTTCCTGCTTGAAGCCACGGTATTCGATGGCGTCGTACATGCGACCCAATACGCGGGCGGTGTCCTTCATGCTTTCCTTGTGGCCGATCTGCGAAGAGTTCGGGTCGATGTAGGTGACATTGGCGCCTTGGTCATACGCTGCAACTTCGAAAGCGCAACGGGTCCGGGTCGAGGTTTTTTCGAAGATCAGCGCGATATTGTTTCCTTTGAGGTGCTGCTGCTCGGTGCCGGTGTACTTGGCGCGTTTGAGATCGCGAGACAAATCCAGCAGATAACGTAATTCCCGAGGGGTGTGGTGCTCCAGGCTCAGCAAATTACGGTTGTGAATATTAAAGGCCATTTTGGATCTCCTTGGGTGTCGGTTGTTCCAACGCCTGCGCTTTATAAGCCCAGGCCGATGTGGGCAAATTAATAGTCGATAGGGTCGCGAATGATCGGGCACGTCATGCAGTGACCGCCGCCTCTGCCACGACCCAGTTCGCCGGCACTGATGGTGATGACTTCCACACCGGCCTTGCGTAGCAGCGTATTGGTGTAGGTGTTGCGGTCGTAACCGATCACCACGCCGGGTTCCACAGCGACCACGTTGTTGCCGTCATCCCATTGCTCGCGTTCGGCGGCGAAGCTGTTGCCGCCGGTTTCGACGACGCGCAGCGCCTTGAGGTTGAGGGCTTTGGCTACGGTGTCGAGGAAGTTGGTCTCTTCGCGACGGATGTCGATGCCACCCGGTTTGCTTTCGTCAGGGTGAAGGGTGAAGGCGACGATCTGGCTCACGACTTCCGGGAAAATAGTCACCACATCGCGGTCGCAGAAACTGAACACAGTGTCCAGGTGCATCGCCGCACGGGATTTCGGCAGGCCGGCGACAATCACTTTCTCGACTGCTTTGTGTTTGAACAAACTAACTGCAAGTTGGCCGATAGCCTGACGGGATGAGCGTTCGCCCATACCGATCAAGACCACACCGTTACCGATCGGCATCACGTCACCACCTTCCAGGGTGGAACTGCCATGCTCCTGATCCGGATCGCCATACCATATCTGGAAGTCGGCGTCGGTGAACTTCGGATGGAACTTGTAAATGGCAGTCGCCAGCAGGGTTTCCTGACGGCGTGCTGGCCAGTACATCGGGTTAAGCGTCACGCCACCGTAGATCCAGCAGGTGGTGTCGCGTGTGAACTGGGTATTGGGCAGCGGCGGCAGGATGAAGCTGGAGTGGCCGAGGAAATCGCGGAACATCTCAATAGTCTTACCACCGAAACTGGTCGGCAGGTCATCGGCAGACACACCGCCAATCAGGAATTCGGCGATCTTGCGCGGCTCAAGGCTGCGCAGCCAGGAATTGGTTTCGTTTATCAGCCCCAGTCCAACCGAGTTGGCGGTAATCTTGCGCTCCAGAATCCAGTCCAAGGCTTCCGGGGTGGCGACGATATCGGTAAGCAGGTTGTGCATTTCCAGCACGTCGACGTTGCGCTCACGCATTTTGGTGACGAAGTCGAAATGGTCGCGCTTGGCCTGGGCGACCCACAGCACATCGTCGAATAGCAGTTCGTCACAGTTGTTCGGGGTCAGCCGCTGGTGAGCCAGACCTGGGGAGCAAACCAGGACTTTACGGAGTTTGCCGGCTTCGGAATGGACGCCGTACTTAACTTTTTCAGTGGTCATTACAGTGATCCTCCAGATGACAAAACACTTAGGAGTTACAGGGTCAGGAAGCCGTCATACAGCCCGTAGGCCGCGACCACGGCGCCCACGACAACTGCTGCGAAAATCAGCTTCTCGACGTTGGTGAAAACCGGTGTGTTGACTTCAAGCTTGGCCTTGGCAAACAGGACGACGCCGGGGGCGTAGAGCAGGGCGGAGAGCAGCAGGTATTTAACGCCGCCAGCGTAGAGAAGCCAGATCGCATAGATCACCGCAATGCCGCCGATGAACAGGTCTTTCCTGCGTTCGGCCAGGGCGTTTTCGTAGCTCTCGCCGCGCACCGCCAGCAGCAGGGCGTAGGCCGCCGACCACAGGTACGGCACCAGAATCATCGAGGTGGCGAGGTAGATCAGCGACAGGTATGTACTGGCCGAGAACAGCGTGATAATCAGGAAAAGTTGCACCATTGCGTTGGTCAGCCACAAGGCGTTGACCGGCACGTGGTTGGCATTTTCCTTGCGCAAGAAAGCCGGCATGGTGTGGTCACTGGCGGCGGCGAACATGATTTCCGCACACAGGAGTACCCATGACAGCAGCGCTCCCAGCAACGAGATGATTAGACCGACACTGATCAGCACCGCCCCCCCACTCGCCGACCACGTGTTTCAGTACTGCTGCCATCGACGGGTTCTGCAGCTTGGCCAGTTCTGGCTGAGTCATGATCCCCAGCGACAGTACATTCACCAACACCAGGAACAGCAGCACGGTGATGAAGCCGATGACAGTGGCTTTACCCACGTCGCTGCGTTTTTCCGCCCGGGCCGAGAAGATGCTCGCACCTTCGATGCCAATGAACACCCAGACGGTGACAAGCATCATGTTGCGCACCTGGTTCATCACACTGCCTAGATCCGGGTTTTTAAGACCCCAGATATCGGCGGTGAAAATATCCAGTTTGAAGGCGAAGATAGCAATCAGGACGAACAGCAACAGCGGCACGATCTTGGCGACCGTAGTCACCAGGTTGATGAATGCTGCTTCCTTGATCCCGCGCAGCACCAGAAAGTGCACGGCCCAGAGCAGCACCGACGCACCGATTATCGCCGCCACGGTATTGCCTTCACCAAAGATCGGGAAGAAATAACCCAGGGTGCTGAACAGCAGAACAAAGTAGCCGACATTGCCTAGCCAGGCGCTGATCCAGTAACCCCAGGCAGACGAAAAACCCATGTAGTCGCCGAAACCCGCCTTGGCGTAAGCGTAGACGCCGCCGTTCAGGTCCGGCTTGCGATTGGCCAAGGTCTGGAAAACGAAGGCCAGGGTCAGCATGCCGACGGCCGTAATGGCCCACCCGATCAACACGGCTCCGACGTCAGCACTGGCCGCCATGTTTTGCGGCAGGGAAAAAATCCCGCCACCGATCATTGAGCCGACGACCAGTGCAACCAGAGCGCCGAGTTTCAGTTTTCCGGGGGATTCAGGCATTGCATCACTCCATTGCCGGGAAGAGAGACAACACTTAGTTTCGTTGGCCAGTTACGTGGGTTCAATTCGTGTCTATATTTCGTTGTTTACTAAAGAGTTTTTGAAGTTAGACCGTTCTCTAATAATCTTGTCGCTGTGAATACTTAAAGCAGGCAGACAGGCAGACAGGCAGACAGGCAGACAGACAGGCAGACAGGCAGGCAGGAATAACTACTGATTTGACGCTAGTTGGTTTCTGGGGTTTGGCAAATTTTAATTTTTGTTCTGGGGGCTGAGTTTGGTGTCAGCAGTTACTGATGAAATTGCTATTTGGTCACTTGGTTTAATTGCGATCTGTTATAAGGAGTTATTGCCTGGCGTTACTGTGTCGTCGCTATTACGCTTTGTGCGATGGTTAAAGCCATCTAGGCGAATTTTCACGAGTAAAGTGAGGCGCAAAAAATGTCACGGCCGACGCAAAAACTCCGCTTGCAAGCGTTGATTGCCTTGGTGGTGGGATCGATGATCGGCGGCGGGGTCTTTTCCCTGCCACAGAATATGGCGGAGAAAGCCGATGTCGGCGCGGTATTGATCGGATGGGCAATCCCCGGGTGGAGCTGCAGAACCCGTCACTGGCGACGGTTATGGAGCATATCGTCGGTCATTGGGGGGGGGCGCTGTTGATCAGCGTTGGTTTGGCGATCTCGCTGTTGGGCGCGTTGCTGTCATGGGCGCTGCTCTGTGCTGAAATCCTCTTCACCACGGCGAGGGACAAGACCATGCCGGCCTTCCTGCAAAAGGAGAACGCCAACCATGTGCCGGTCAACGCCTTGTGGCTCACCAATGTGATGATCGTTGTGAGGATGGGCGGGAAACTGCTTCTTATAGATAGCAGCATTAGCGAGTCTTGAAGCGGTCGAAAAAAGATTTTCATCGGTGGTTGACGGCGTACATTAATCCTGTAGAATTCGCCTCCCGCTCACGAGCAACGTGAAGTTGATCGAAGCGCAAGTGGTTGAAGTTGCAGAGGAAACTTTGAAAGCTTCAGAAAATAACCGCTTGACAGTAACTGGCGCTGCTGTAGAATGCGCGCCTCGGTTGAGACGAAAGGCTCAACCCACCGCTCTTTAACAATTGAATCAA